>JANMGF010001140.1:0-6127 GCA_031374535.1 Polyangium sp. (in: bacteria) | reverse complement strand
GGAGCGCGATGCCGAAATCCAGCACCTTCACCCGGTCGGCATCGGAGCCGGGGAGGTACAGATTCGAGGGCTTGATGTCGCGGTGCACGACGTCCTCGGCGTGCGCGGCGCCGAGGGCCTGCGCGACGTGATGGCCGAGCTTCAGCGTCTCGTCGAGGCGCAGCGGGCCGAGCTTCAGCACGTCGTCGAGGCCCCGGCCGTCGAGCCACTCCATGGCGAGCCAGGGCTCGTTGTCCATCACCCCGTGTTCGACGTAGCGGACAATGTGCGGGTGACGGATCAGCCGCGAGAGGATCGCGATCTCCCGGCGGAAGCGCTCGATCCAGTTGGCCTTGGGCTCGGCGGCGTCCCTCGACTCCGCGACGAACTTGAGTGCGACGCGCTCCTTCGTGTCCTTTTCGTAGCCGGGCCACACGATGCCCATCCCTCCCTTGATGGGTCGATCCTCGAGCACGAAGCGTCCGCCGATGACATCACCTGGTTTGCGCACGGTCTTCCAGGATGCACCAGCGATGGGGGAGGGAGGCAAGTGGAGATACCGTCCGCTTCACCGCGCGGGAGGATCCTCCGCTCCCAGGGTGGTCCCTGGGAGCGAGCAGGGAGGTGGGCGCAGGACTCGCCATCGGCGGGCTTGCGGACCTTGCCTCGGCGCCCGAGGTTGGATAAGAGCACGCATCAAAGCTTCTCCTTCGCCGGAAACCCTCGAAATCACGCGAAGCCATGCAGGGAAACGAAATCGTCGCCGTCACGCGCCCCTTCGCCTCCGAACAGCGGGCGCGCAGCGTTTATCACGTCGCCTCGACCTTCGTGGTGCTCGCGCTCGCGACGGCCGTCGCGGCAGCTGCGCCCTACAAACCGCTCCGGATCCTCGGCAGCGTGATCGAGGGCCTCGTGATCGTGCGCGCATTCATTCTGGCGCACGACTTCCAGCACGGGGCGCTCCTGCGCAAGTCGAAGGTGGGCAGCGTGATCTTCAGCCTCTACGGCGCGCTCGTCCTCACGCCGCCGCGTGTATGGAGGCAGACGCACAACTACCACCACGCGCACACGGCGAAGATCGTGGGCGCCCAGATCGGCTCGTATCCGGTGATGACGGTGGAGATGTGGCGGAGGGCGCCGCGCGGGCGGCGGATCGCGTATGCGATCGCGCGCCACCCGCTGAACATCCTCTTCGGATACCTGACGATTTTCCTCGGCGGGATGTGCCTCTCGGCGTTTTTGCGTAATCCGCGTGAGAACTGGGATTCGGCGGCGGCGCTCCTCCTCCACGCGGCGCTCCTCGCGACGATCACGTATTTCTTCGGCATCGAGATGACGCTGCTCGTCCTCGTGGGACCGCTCTTCATCGCCTGCGCGCTCGGCTCGTATCTCTTTTATGCGCAGCACAATTTCCCCGGCGTGCACATGCAGCCGCGCCAGACCTGGACGTTCGCGCGCGCGGCGGTGGAGTCGTCGAGCTTCATGCGTTGCGGGCCGGTCATGGCGTATTTCACGGGGGACATCGGGTATCACCACGTGCACCACCTGAACGCGGCGATCCCGTTTTATCGTTTGCGCGAGGCGATGGCCGCCATTCCCGAGCTCCAGGTCGAGCCGCAGACGAGCCTTTCGCCGCGCGATGTCCTTTCTTGTCTCTCGCTGAAGCTCTGGGATCCGGAGGCGGGCAAGATGGTGCCGTTCCCCAAGGACGCGCCACCGCCGAGGGAAGCCGCGCTGCCGGCTTGATTCAGCGGGCCATGCGGCGGACGTAGGTGCGCAAGGCTTTGAGCGCTGCCTCGTCGAGGTCCGTGTTCCCCGGCATCATCGGGCTCTTGCCCACGGCGCGCCCGCCTTCGCGGATGATCGCCTCGATCGCCTCGTCCTTCGTCGCGTCTTGCCATTCCGGATCCCCGAAATCGCGCGGCCGCGGGATGAGATGGACGGACGCAGGCCCGTCCCCACGCCCGTTTGGTCCATGGCAGGGGCTACACCGGAATTCGTAGAGCTTGCGGGTCTCGTCGAGCGCCGGGCCCACGAGCTCCTGCCGCGGCGCCGTCTCCACGGAGAGCCGCGCGAGCGGGCGCGCATAAGGCAAAAACGGCCAGGGGATCCCGACGAGAATGCAGACGAGGGACAAACCGGCAGCCCAGGCCGCGCGCCGATGTTTTTCGGGGGCGCTCGTGCTTCGTTTCGAACGCACGCGGCCGACGTGGGCCGCGGTGAGCGCGAGCAGCATCGAGAACATGTGCTCGACGAGGAAAAACCGGAGCATCGAGGAACGCATCGCCGCTCCGGGATCCTGGAACGCGAGGCGCGTCATCGGGCTGAGCCACAGGTACATCACGAGGCCCAAGCTGACCTGGAGGTCGAGCGCTGCGACGAAGAGGAGGCCGAGCCGATCGTCGCGGCGCTCGAACGGTCGTCCCGCGGCGCGGGCGCGGATCGAGGAAACAGCCCAGAAAAGCCCGAGCCCGAGGACGATCCAGCGGAGCCACGAATGGAGGGTGAGGACGAAAGGGTAAACCATGCCCGGGGCTCACCATGCCACGCCCGAGGACTGGCGGCGCGACGGTCGAGCAAGCAGGGCCGCATGGATGGCTTCGACGCGTATGCTTGCGGAAGGCGCCTCGGGGAGGGCTCGCGGGCGTTCGGGAACGCTTGGCAGGGCCTTCGAGGCGCGGTAAGCCGCCGGGGCATGCCGGAACTGAAGACGCGCCTGAGGAAGACGTGGACGATGGTTCTCGTCGTGGCGCTCTCCGCGTGTAGCCGTGGATCTGCGCCGTCGGAGGTGTCCTCGTCGTCGGGCGGGCCATCGACCGCGAACGGGGTGAACGGGGCGGCCGCGGTTTTGGGGGCGGAGACGAAGGCGCCGCCGCGGAGGAGCCCGCGGCTCGACGATCCACGCTGGCAACGCGCGATGGACGAGGATCCGGCGGGGCTCCGGGCGCTCGCGGACGCGCTCGGGGCGGCGGGGCTCGTCGAGGCGCTGGGCGACGGCGGGGAGATCACGAGGACGGCGCTCCTTTCGTTGCCACTCGCGGACGACGCGGATCTCGCGCTTGGTGCGCTCGGCAAGAGGGCCCTGGCTGCGACGAACGAGGAGCGCGGGGCCACGCTCGAGGCCCTCCTCGGCGTGGCGGGGAGGCCTGCGACGGCGCGTGAACCTCTCGATCCGGAGGGCGCGGCCGAGGCGGGCGCGGCCGTGCTCGTGCTCGCGGCGAACACGTCGTTGCCGCGCGAGCACCGGGCCCTCGCGGTCTCGGTCGCGCGGGCGCTCGCGGAAAAGAAGATCATCGACCCCGCGAGGATCCCCGGCGACCTGGATCCCCCGTAGAGCGCAGTCTCCCTTTTCAAAGCAACCCTGGAAGACCCGGAGCGCGGGCTGTTTGCCGCGCCGAGCGGCCTTCCCATTTCGATCCTTCAGCACGTTTTCGGCTCGAGGTTGGTGCTCAAAACGCTTGAGGGGAGCGCGCGTCCCGGGCGAAGCTCGGTCCATGGTAAACGGATTGACCAATTCTCGTCGGGGCAGGGTTTTCGCCATTGCAGGTGGGTTCGTGGCGGCATTCCTCGTTTCGTCGAGTGCGTTTGCCGCGACCTACCAGGTCGGGCCAGGCAAACCCCATGCGAGCCTGAAATCGGTGGCTTCGTTGCTCTTGCCGGGCGACGTCGTGGAGGTCTCCGGGAACGCCACGTACACGGGCGACGTGAAGCTCACGAAGGCTGGCACGGCCTCGAAGAAGATCACGATCCGGGGCAAACGGGTGAATGGCAAGCGCCCCGTGCTTTCGGGCGGGACGAACACGCTCGAGGTCGGAGCCGACCATTACGTCATCGAGGGGTTCGAGGTCGTGGGAGGCAGCTCGCGTTGCGTGTTCCACCGCGCGCACGACGTGACGATCCGGGACACGGCGGTCCACGATTGCCCCTCGCACGGCATTCTCGGCGCGATGGATGGCTCGGGGTCGCTGACGCTCGAGTACGTGGAGGTCTACAAGGCGGGCAAGGGCACGACGCGCCACCCCATTTACATGGACACGGACGAGATCACGCATCCCGGCGCGGTCTTCCGGATGCAGCATTGTTTCGTGCACGATGGCCTCGGTGGGCACGCGGTGAAGAGCCGGGCGGAGCGGAACGAGATCTATTACAACTGGATCGAGGGCGCGTATTACCGGGAGCTCGAGCTCGTGGCGCCGGACGGCGAGGCCGAAAACGTGGCGCGCGAGGACGGGGACATCGTGGGGAACGTGTTCCGCAAGACGGGGACGTTTTACACGGTGCGGATCGGGAGCGACGCGACGGGCGGGTCGACGAACGGGCGATACCGGTTCGTGAACAACACGTTCCTCCTGGCGCAGGGATCGAAGGCGGTCGTGGAGATTTTCTGGGGCATCGAGAGCATCGAGATGCACAACAACGCGTTTTATCGGACGGGCGGGGGGACAGCGTCGATCCTTCAGCTGACGGAGGTGGAATGGGCGGCGGGCAAGGCGGTGATCGGCGGCAGGAACAACTGGGTGCCGCAGGGCAGCCAGGTGCCGTCGCAATGGGAGGGGACGATCCAGGGCAGCAGCCCGAAATTCGTGAACCTCGGGACCTACGACCTCCGTCCCGCAGCCGATAGCCCGCTGCGCGACGCGGGCGCGGCGTCCCCGGCGAGCCCCGTGGGGTATCCGTTCCCATCGCCCCTCGTGACGCCGATGTTCGTGCCGCCCGGCAAGACGATCGTGCCGGACAAGGCGCAGCTCGGGCGAACGATGATGGGCGCGATCGACATCGGGGCCTACGAGGCTGCCGGGCTCGGGGCCGTCCCGGAAGCGGGAGCGGAAGCGGAAGCGGAAGCGGAAGCGGGAGCGGAAGCGGGAGCGGAAGCGGGAGCGGGAGCGGAAGCGGAAGCGGGGGCGGAAGCGGGAGCGGAAGCGGAAGCGGGGGCGGCTGTTGTCGAGGAAAACGACGCCGGCATGGGGGGGATCGCATGCGCGGTGGGCCCGGGACCAACCTCGGGCGCGGCGTGGATGGGTGGACTCTTTGCGGCGATGGCGATCGCCTGGCGGCGGCGGCGGGCGTAGGAGCCGTCCTTCCTCCCGCCCGACTTGCGTTACCTTCTCCCTCCCGTGACCACTCCCTACGCGAGCGAGGCGTTCCTCCACCAGATCCTGGCCAAGGCGCACGCGGCCCACGCGAGTGACATCCACTTGCGCGTCGGGCAGCCGCCGGGGGCGCGGGTGCACGGGGATGTCGTCTACTTCCGGGCCGAGCCGCTCCAGCCCGAGGACACCGAGGCCGTCGCGCGGCTCGTGCTCGCCCGGCGGCCGTCCATCCTCGGGGCCCTCGGCTCCTTGCGCGAGGTCGATGTCTCGTACGAGGTCGCCGAGCTCGGGCGCTTCCGGGTCCACGTGTACCTGCAGCGCGGCACGATCGCGCTCGTCATGCGCGTGATCCCCTTCCGGATCCCCACGTTCGAGGAGCTCGGCGTGCCCCAGGCCGCGCGCGGCCTGGCGGACAAAAGCCGAGGGCTCGTGCTCGTCGTGGGGGCCGCGGGGCAAGGCAAGACGACGACGCTCGCGTCGATGGTCTCCCACATCGTGAAGACGTACCCGAGACACGTGGTCACCATCGAGGACCCGATCGAGTTCGTGCACGGCGACGGCCGCGCGACCGTGAGCCAGCGCGAGATCGGCAGCGACACCGAGTCCTTCGCGTCGGGCGTGCGCGCGTCGCTCCGCCAGGATCCGAACGTGCTCCTCGTCGGCGAGATCCGCGACGCGGCGACGATGGAGGTCGTGCTGCAGGCGGCCGAGACGGGGCACCTCGTCCTCGCGTCGTTGCACACGCCGGACGTGGCGCGGACCGTGGGGCGGCTCCTCTCGATGAGCCCGCTGCCGCACGAGACACGCGACCGGCTGAGCGAGTGCCTGCAGGGGATCGTGGCGCAGCGCCTCTTGCCGCGCCGCGAGGGAGACGGGCTCGTGCTCGCGTCGGAGGTGCTCGTCGCGACGGGGACGGTGCGCGGCGCGATCAAGCGGCCCGAGCAGGACCCGTCCTTGCGTGAGCTCATGGAGAAGGGCGTGACGCCCTACGGGATGCAGACGTTCGTGATGCACATCGAGCGGCTCGCCGCGGACGGGACCGTGGACGGAGACGCCGC
>JANMGF010001132.1:0-3007 GCA_031374535.1 Polyangium sp. (in: bacteria) | reverse complement strand
CACGCGAGACGGTGCAGTTCCTGGCGCGGGGGATCAAGAGCCTGACGTTGAAGGAGGGGGAGGTGTTGCCGACCATCCCCCACGTGCCGAAGATGCCGCAGGACTTCACCTTCGTGAACCGCCTGCAATGGGGCCTCGCCTCGGTGATGGCAGGGCTCGGGACCGAGGCCTATTTCCGTCGCATCTGCGAGGGCTGGATCCGCGACGGGATGCACCCGATCCCGGCTTGAACGAGAGACGCGCGCGCCAAAGGAAATCCCATGACGGTACGGCTCACCCAGGTCGCCAAGCGTGCCGGCTGCGCGGCCAAACATCCGCCCGGTTACCTCTTTCCACTGCTGCGAGGCTTGCCGCAGATCACCGATCCAAACGTGATGATCGGGACGAACACCGCGGACGACGCAGCCGTCTACCGGCTCTCGGCGGACACGGCGCTCGTGCTCACCACGGACTTCTTCACGCCGGTGGTGGACGACCCTTACGATTTTGGCGCCGTCGCCGCGGCAAACGCGCTCAGCGACGTGTACGCGATGGGCGGCCGGCCGCTCACGGCGCTGAACCTGGTGGGTTTTCCCGACGACACCCTCGACGTCTCGATCCTGGCGGAGATCCTGCGCGGCGGGGCGGAGAAGGCTCGCGAGGCTGGGATCGATCTCGTTGGGGGTCATACGATCAAGACGGACGAACCGATCTACGGTCTCGCCGTGACGGGCGTGGTGCATCCCGATCGGGTGGTCTCGAACGCAGGGGGCAAGCCGGGGGATCTGCTGGTGCTGACGAAGCCGCTGGGGATCGGGATCCTGACGACGGCGGCCAAGCAGAACAAGGACACGCGCGCGGCGATCGGAGTGGCGATCCGGTTGATGTCGACGCTGAACCGCGCGGCCTGCGACGCGATGCTGGCGGTCGGCGTGCACGCGGCGACGGACGTGACGGGCTTCGGTTTGCTCGGGCATCTGCGGAACGTGGTCGCCGCGAGTGAGTGCGCCGCGACGGTGTGGCTCGAGGAAGTGCCCGTCCTCGAGGATGCGTGGGTGTACGTGAAGGAAGGCATCGCGCCTGGAGGCACGCACGCGAACTTTCGGTACCTGAGCGAGCACGTCACGTACGAGGACGGGATCGACAAGACGGGCCAGCTCGTGCTGAGTGACGCGCAGACCTCGGGCGGGCTTCTCATCGCCGTGGAGCCGTCTCGCGTGGCAGCGCTCGTCGCCGAGCTCGAAACACGCGGCACACCGGCGCGGGCGATCGTGGGTCAGCTCGAAAAAGGCCCGGCCGGCAAGATCCGCGTGAAGGCGCGGCGGTAAAGGCCGCGTCTCGCGTCTTCAGGGCGCGAGCGAGAGGATGAACCCGTCGGCGCCGCCCGTGCTCGGGATCGACTGCGCGCCGCTCGGGTCGAGCTGGGTCTCGTACCAGCCGGTGACGACGGCGCTGCCATCCGAGAGCGCCGCGATGGACGAGGGGACCTGCTGCTGCGGTCCACTCATGTTCACGGCCCAGACGATCTCCCCCGTGGGGTCGAGCTTCGTGACGAACCCGTCCCAGGCCGAGTCCGCGAGCTCGCCGTTGACGAACGCGTTCTCGCCGAAGAACTCGATCACGCCTGAATAGAGGCCCGTCACGAGGAGGTTGCCGTCGGCGTCGATCGCGACGCTACGACCGCTTTGCGAGGCAGGTCCGCCGAAGCGGCGGGTCCATCGAGGTTTGCCCGCGGCGTCGTAGACCGCGAGGAAGGCGTCGGTGCCGCCGCGGCTCTCGAGATCGACGCCGCCGATGTTCACCGTGCCGGCCATCTCCCCGGTGATGGCGATCTCGCCCGTAGGAAGGGCTGCGACGTCGAAGCCGCGTTGCCGCGTCAGAGGTGCGCCGTAAAGAGCCGCGCTCGCGACGTCCCCTTTGCCTTCCCCATCGAGCAACACGAAAAACGCGTCGCCATCCCCCTTCGCCTGGAGCGCGACGGGCGGAAACGCGATCAACCCCTCGGAAGCCCCGGTCACCGCGATCTTGCCAGCGCCCGCCGAAGCGACGGCGATCGTGGGGCTCCGGAAGTCCTCGTCCGCGGCGCGACCCGGGCGGTAGGCCCAGACCGGGTTGCCCCCTGGATCGAGCTTGGCGATGAACATGTCCCGGTCGGTGACCACCGGGAGCGGGCCCAAACCGAAGTCGATCTGGCCCTTCACGAGGCCCACGACGAGGATGTTGCCCTCGTCGTCGACGGCGACGTCCGTCGCGAATTGCAGGTCCCCGTCGCCGAACGTCTTGAGCCAGACCTGGTTGCCATTCGGATCGAGCTTCGCGACGAACACGTCCCCGAGACCGTTCACGTTCACGGGCGTGCTGCCAAAATCGATCGCTCCATCGAAGCCACCGGCGACGATCACGTTGCCCGCGATGTCGACCGCGGCCGTCGCGCGGAACTGCTCGCCAAACCCTCCGCCACGCACGCCCCAGAGCGGGACACCGCCGTCGACGGGGTACTTCAGGATGAACACGTCGCGTGTGCCCAAGCTCGTGACAGGCGACGCAGGGAGACCCACGACCTCGAGCATGGGATCGAAGTCGACGGTGACCACGAGCGTGTTGCTCTTCGCGTCGAACACGACGTCGCGGCCACGTTGCAAGGCTCCGGTGACGTCGCCGAACGTGCGCACCCACGAGAGGTCGGTTCCGACGACGGTCGACGGACCGCCTGCGCCCGTCGTGGGACCTGTGGGCTCCGGGCGCGCGCCAGGCACGGCATCCGGCGCCGCGCACCCGAGCGGAGAGAGCGCCGCGAGCAAAAACGCGAACGGGACACGTGCGCGCGCGAGATTCGTTCGCTTCATCAGAAACGACCTCCGATCCCCGCCCCCGCCCCATCCGGCCCGATCCACGGCCAGGTCGTCAGTTGGGCCGCCTGCGACGTGCCCGTCTTCGGCGCCATCACGATGCCGACCACGGCCGCGCCGAGCGCCACGACGCCCCCGGCGCCGAGCCCGATGAAAAGCGCGTTGCTGCGGTTCTTGCG
>JANMGF010001466.1:0-9404 GCA_031374535.1 Polyangium sp. (in: bacteria) | reverse complement strand
AGCACGAGCGTCTCCCGGCCCGCGGGCGTCTTTGCGCGCTCGATGCGGGGCTCCTCGTCACCGTGGCTCGCGTGGATGGCCACGAGCGCGCCGTGATCGGCGTGGACCGCCGGCAATTGCTGGTCGAGCTGCGCGAGGCCGCCGAGGAAAAGATCCTCTTGCGCGGTCATCACCGAGCGGACGACGATCAGAGCGCGCGTCGAGGGCGGGTCGTTCTCGTGACCAATGACGATGTCCCCGCGTCCGCGGTCGTGGAGCTGTGCCTCGGCCGAGACCGGCCCGTCGACGATATGCCCGAGCCCCGCGGCGATGATCTTGACCAGCACCGACTCCGCGGTCCCGTGCCTCGAAACCTGGCCGCGGATCTTGCGGTGAATGAACTCGGAGACCTTGACGAGCGCCGTCTCCAGAAAACGCGGGTCCGATCGCGGAATACGCGTCGGCCCCTCCGATTCGAGCTCGTCCGCCGCCGTTTTGCTCAGCGCTTTGCTCATGCGCTGCTGATCCACGACGTTCGCCACGAGCGCGGGATCGTCCACCTTCGCGGCCGCCGCCTTGGCCACTTGCTGGACGAGCTCTTTCGACATCGTCCCGCCCTTCGCCTCGATACCAAAAGCCCTCGCGACGCGCCGCTTGACCGTCTCCGGCGCCGCCCACACGGCATCCTCCGTCGCCTGGGCCAGGTGCCTCCGCAATGCGCTCGGCGTCCGCTTTTTTTCGGGAATCCCGAAGGTATGGGCATACCCGTCTTTGGCATCGTCCGGAAAAACCTTCGTGTCGAGCACCCAGGGATCGGCGCCCGAGGCATACGCATACGGGGTGATTCGCACCTTGCCCGTGCGCGGGCGTAACTCGCCGAGCAGGCATCCATTCGGCCAGGGGCTTCCCTGGTAGGCCGAGGGCGCCGCGAGCTCCACGAATCCGCCCCGCTGCGAGGCGATGCCGCGGCTCTTCGGCTGGTGCATGTGTCCCCGCAGGACGAGGTCGAAGAGGCGCTCGAAGCGATGCTCGACGCTGTCACGCTCGATTTCGTGAAGCTCCTCGAAGGGGTGGTGCAGGAGCGCAATCGCTGCCTCGGCGTTCTCATCGCCGATGCGGTCGCCGGCCCGATCGATGTTCGGCTCGCCGAGCCACAACTTGCCGTGGTCGTCGTCTCCTTGCGCGAAAAAGGCCGAATTGAACGAGGCCACGGCGATTCGTGTCCCGCGCACCGTGACGACCTCGACCGCGCCTGCGCCCACGCCGAGCCCGAGCGCGCGCTCCTTTCCGAGCAGAGGCGCGAGGGCTTTCCAGTAGGCTTCGAGCTTTTGCGCGTGAAATCGCCGGGCGTGGTCGTCCTCGAAAAACGCGACGGCCTCCTCGTCCTTGTCGAGCGTGCGCCGCAGCCATCGGCCCACGTCGCGGTCGACGTCGTGGTTTCCCGGGACCACGAAGAAATGCGCCGGAGGAACGGCCGTCACGTCGAGAATACGCTGGAAGAGGTCGATGACGAGCTCGAATTCGTCGGGTTTGCCGCTATGGGCGAGGTCACCCGTGACGAACACGAGGTCGAGCGGGAAACGATCGCGGTCCCGCTCGAGGAAATCGACGAGGCCCCGGAGGACGCGGTCCTGATCGTATCGTTTGACCCGGTGGGGCCTCAAATGGAGGTCCGACAGGTGCAGGAAACGAATGGGCGCCTCCTCCGAGGGCACCCCAGGCGCGCGCTCGGGCAGGACGCCGTGTTTTCTGGCGATCGAAAGGAGCTCCGCGGGCACCGGCAGCTCGTAGGTCCTTGCGGCCCACGTGAAAAAATCGGGCGCCTTCTGCCGGAGAATACGCTCGGTCTCGCGGGAAACCACGAGCAGCACGGGGCCCGCGAGCCGGCGTAGAAACTCGCGTTCGGCATTCAGGAGGCCCGCGAACGCGCCGCCGCTGAACGGGCCCCACGGCGCCGCGGAGATCACGTATGCATCGGCCTCGTGCTCGTGCGTGAGCTCCACCCAGCGGGCCGGGCCCATATCGAGATCACACGCCCCGAGGTCCTGCACGCGCATCGGGCTTTTGCGCAGGATATCGGCGAGCAGGCCCCGCGCCTCGTCGAGCCTCGCGTCGGACTCCCCCACGACGACGAGCAAAGACGGCGATCCCTGCGCCAGCGAGAGCCGCGCGGCGAGCTCCTCGATGCGGGCCTCCGGCGTCATCCGGCCGCCCAGGTTTCCATTTGCCGGAGGAGCTGCTCCACGGGATCGGGCAGGCAATACCAGGCGATGCCATTCCGATACTCGATCACCCAGAGACCATAAAGGAGCTGCTTCGTCACGTCGCCCTGGCCTTCGAGGCGGAACTCGCGGCGGACCTTCTCGAGCACCGGCAGAAAACGTGGATCGTAGGCGCGGCGGAAGGACTCGCGCTGGTCGGCGATCGCGGCGGCGACGTCTTGCTCCTCGATGAACGTGCCGCGGCGGACGTGCGCCTTGACCACGCTCGATTGGAGCAGCCGCGCGAGCTCGCGGATGTTGCCGCCCGAGCCCACGATGGCGCGCTCGACGGCCTCGGGCATCACGATCCGCGGGTCGATTGGCTCGACGCGCGCCTCGACGATGCGGCGCATGATGTGTACGCCCTGCTCGGAGCGACGGCGCGTGTTGGTATGCGTGTCGAGATCGTAGAGGCGAACCGCGGGCAGGACGGCGCTGCCCGCGTTGTTGTAGCGCTCCGAGAGGACGTTGAACGTGGGCTCGTAGATCAGCGAAATGGGGATCGTCAGAATGGCCGAGCCCGGCGCCTCGACCATGGGCTTTTTTTCGTCGCCGAGGAACGCATCACGCGCCTGCACGGGCGCGAGTTTGTCGAGGCCATCCAGCAACACGACGGGCCGGTGCTCCTCGAGGTCATCGAGCAGGCTGGCGAGCATATCGATCGGCTCGTAGCCCGATTCCTTGAGTTGCCGGCGTAATTCGTCGCGCAGGAGCCTGCTTTCGCGTACGGTGGAGAGCAGCCGGCGGAGCGCGGCGCCGATCGCGTCGAGGTCGGGCGCGACCGGGGCGCCGAGCAGGCGTTCGAGGGCGCCGCGGAGCATCTCGGTCGTCCCCTGAGACAGGCAGAGGCCCGCCTTCTTGACCTCCGCGATGAGCTCCGCCTTCGCGGCGAGGTACATTTCGAGCGAGCCGAGGTCCTGCACGGCCGTCTGCGCTTCGAGGTCGACGAACGCGACGAGCCTTCCTTCGCGCCGCAGCCTGTGGGCGATGCTGAGCAGGAGCGTGGTCTTGCCGCAGCCCGGCTGGCCTGCGAGCAGGAGCTTTGCGTTGTCGTTGAGGTCGAGCGCGGCTTCGAGCTCGGCGCGATAGTGCTCGTGTGCCTCGGGGACGTACGAGGAGCCGGGTCCGTCGTCGGCGTCGAGGTACGGCCGGTAAATCGGGTCGAAGACCCGGGTCAGCGCGCGAAACTTGGCTCGAGGATCGGGCTTCATGCCTTCCACCTCGGGCGAAGGTAGCGGCCTCTTGGCTGCGGGGCAAGCGGGCGCGTCATGCTTGCAGCTTCTGTGCGACGAGGAGCTGGATATCACCGATTTGCGTGACCACGCTCTGCCGGCGGCGTTGCCACGCGCCCGGGTCGAAATGGTGAAGCGTGCGCCCGAGGGCCACGCCGACGAGCAGGTTTCGCAGGCGCCGCGCGACGTACCGGGGCGCCGAGCGCTCGAAGGAGGGCGTCGAATACACGACGTCGAGGCCTGCGGACCAGACGAGGCGCGAGAGGGATCCGTACGAAAACACGTGAATGTGCTCGGGAGGGCAAAACCAGTGCGAGCGCGCCGCGACGAAACGCTCCGAGGCGTCGCCGCAGAGGGGCGTGTCGCAAAAGAAAAAACCGCCCGGCCGAAGGACGCGGCGCACCTCGCGCATGGCCGCGTGGGGGTCGCGAACGTGCTCGATCACGGCCCAGGATGTCACGGCGTCGAAGCTCGCGTCCTCGAACGGGAGCCCGCCTTCGAGGTCCAGCATTCCGGGTTTGACGGTGACCCCGGGCGGATAAGCGCGACGCACGGAATAATCGCAGCCCATCGCGTCGAAGCCGGCTTCGAGGGCTTGCGAGAGGAACCAGCCTTCCCCGCAGCCGACGTCGAGCAGGCGCCCGGAGGGGCAGTAACGACGCACGAGGGCGAGTTTTGCGGCGTGGCGCTTCGGCATCTCCCGGGCAAACCGCTCGGCGCCCATGCCGGCCGTGTAGCTCTCGGAAAATCCGGCGTAATGTTTTTCGAGCTCTTCCACCGTGGGCAGAACGATCGATTCCACGGTGCCGCAGGTGGCGCAGCGGAAACAAGCAATCTCCTCGAATATTTCCTCCGGCGCCCCACGCGCCCCGCAGATCCGGCACGCCGGTCCCGCGCTGCTTTCGCTCGTCATACGCATCTCGACGCGAAACGTAGCGGGAGCGCGTTGCGGGGGCAAGCGCGCGTTTTCATCGGATGCGCATCCGATCGAGCCGCGGACCGAGGGCGGCGAGCGCATCCATGGCGAGTTTTCCGAGGAGCGGCGGGCGTATGCGAGCCGGGCCCTCGGCCATCGCCCGCGCCACAGGCAAAAGTCGCGCAGGATCCTCATCACGCGGAGGGCCACGTCGCGCCTCGTCCCGCGTATACCGTGCGAGCGCCGCGGCAAGGGATTCCGCGTCCTCCGCGACCTCGATGCGCCCTTCCTGCCCGAGGGCCGCGACGATCTCCAGCTGGTGGTCGTTGACGATTTCGCCGAACGCGGCGCGGCGCGGGACGACGATCGGTCGGTGTCCCCGGCGGAGCGCATCGGAAAGCGTGCCGACGCCCGCGTGGCAGACGACCACGTCGGCCCGATCCATTTCGATCTCGAATTCAGCGCGAGAAAGGTTTTCCCGTGGGACGAGCGCACGCGGACGAACGCGGCTCGGACCGTGCTGGCAAACGCCCTCCACGGGAACCGCGATGGACGCCACGGCCTCGTCGACCCAGCGGAGCAGCCGGTCGAAGGAGACGAGCGCATTACCGACGGTGACGAAGATCCTCATCCGAAATGAATGCTGGCCTTCTCGGCGCCCGGGAAAAACCGCGCGACCGAATCCCATTGATAAAATAGATTGTGCGCGAGGGGAGCCATCAGCCGCCCCGTGAGCGTGGGACGCACGATCGCCGCGGCCGTCTCGACGAACACGATCCGCGCCCGCGTGCCGAGCCGCGCGACGAGCGCAACGGGGACGGCGGGGCCTGCGCCAGCGGAGAGCACGATATCGGGGTCCTCGTGGCGCAAAATTCGCGCAGCTTCGAGGAGATTCATGAGCACTCGCGCGTCCCGTTCGGCATGCGCGATGCGGTAGACCCGGGCGAACGGGAAATCGGGAAGCGCGGCCTCGTCATTGAGGACCAGGACGATTTCGTGACCTGCAAGAACCGGGGCGAGCTGCATGATCTCGGTGAGGTGGCCGCCGACGGAGGAGACGATGAGGACCTTCAAGATCGTCCCCCGTGCGCGACCACGTCTTCGTAATGACCGAGCATTTGTTTTGCGACGTTGTCCCACCCGAATCCGGCCGCGACGGCGCGCCCCGCTTCGCCCATGCGCCGGGCGCGCGCAGGATCTTCGAGGATGGCGATCAAAGCCTCTGCGACGCGCTCGGGCTTATTCTCGACCCACGCACCCGCACCACGCTCCTCGACGATTTTCCACGGACATGCCCGGCTCACGACGACGGGCGTACCCGCGGCGAGAGCCTCCGCCACGACGATCCCGAAACTCTCGCTGTACGAAGGTAATACGAGGACCGTAGCCGATGCAAGGAGCGATAGTTTGTCATTCCCGTACACAGGCCCTAAAAAACGCACGCGGGGCCGAGGCGAAACGCGGGCAAGGAGGGCCTCGACGCGCGCCCGTTCGCCATCCTCGTCCGGGCCGGCGACGAGCGTCTCCACGTCGGGCATCACGGCGGCGACGCGGGCGAGCGCGGGGACGAGGACGTCGAAACCCTTGACGGGGTGAATGCGGCCGAGAAAAACGATCCGCGCCCGCTCACGAGGCACGTCGGGGAGCGATGCGGGGAGATCAACGCCGTTGGGCACGACAAACCCGCGGGCCCCCGGCACGTTGCGCTGGATCTCGGCTCGCTCGTCGTCACTCGTCGCATGTACGCCCGCGGCGGCGAGGACGTTTTTCCGCTCGACGAGGTCGAAGTAGGGCGCCTTCTTCCATCGCTTCGAGCCGAGGGCCCAGGGCATCAGCGTGCCTTGGGGCGAGACCACGTACGGCACACGCGCATGACGCGCGAGCGCCATGGCCGCGGCGGAGGAAAACGAGAACAGGGCCGTGACGTGGACGAGATCCCATTGCGGGATCTCCCGGGCGAGGTGGCGCGCGAGGGGCGCGGAGAAAGCGAAACGGGTGCGAGGCCTGCGCGGGAAGTAACGGACGGGGACACCCTCGGCGAGGGTCTTCTCTGCGATTGGCACGCGGAGATCGCCGGGGCCGTCGGCATCCGTCGTGACGACCTCGAGGGTCACGCCGAGGCGGAGCAAGTGCTGGCAGAGGCGGAGCACGCCCTCGATCGGGCCGCCATACCGCGTGGCAGGCCAGAAACTCGGAATGACGTGGAGGACGCGGAGGGACATTTAAGCGAGGTCGGCGAGGATTTTCTCGAGCCTGTGGCGGTAGGTATGCTCGGCGAGGGCGCGACGCGCGCCGGCCTCGCGGATGGGGAGCATGTCCGCGGGAAAACGACGCGCATGTTCGAGGTGGCCGAGGAGCTCCTCGTACGTCTCGAAGGCCAGCACCTCCTTGCCCGGCTCGAAGCAGGACGTGAGCGTGGGCCGACGCTCGACGAGCTGGAGCCCGCCGGCGCCCGCGATCTCGAACGCGCGACAATTCAGCGAATTGCCTTCGGCGAGGGCAAACGTATTGAGGCAGGCCATCCCCGCGCCGAAGACGCGGCTCTTTTCCACGCGCACGACATATTTCCCGGAAAAACTGGTGCGAATTTCCTTCGCGGACCAGGGCGGCGGCTCGCTGCCGTAAAGCTCGAGCCGCGCGCCGTCCCGGAGGAGCCTCGAGAGCACGGCCTGGCGGAAGGCATAATAGTTCCCGGCCACGACCACGGCGTCACTCGTCTGCTTTGCCATCGGCCGATGCCAGCGCGGGTTCATGGCCTCGTGCAGGAGCGCGCTATCTTTCCCCGCGAGCCGGAGCTTCTTCACGGCGTCCGGGTCCTTGACGTACACCTTGTCCCAGAATGGATTCACGAGCCCGAACCTGCGGCTATTCGCGGGCGCATCCCCCCACCAGAGCAAACGACGCCCCGGGACGATCCGACCGAGCTCGTCCAGGACCTCCGGATGCACGTCCCACGTGAGCGCGAGCAGGACATCCGGGCAGCGCGCTTTGGCGAATCGGAGAAGCTTGCGATCCTGCGGCAGCGGCGCATCACCGAAGATCCGCTCCTCCGCAATACGGAATGCCCGGCGAGGGAGCGACCAGTATGCCGCGTGATCGACCTCCTCCGCGCCGAGGACCTCGTGGCCCATGTCGACGAGCGTCTCGGCGACGTTGTCGGCAAAGCCATCTTCGAATCGAGGGCCGAGGACGAGGATACGCATGGCCCGGCTCAGATTTCCCTCCGCAATCGAAAAAGCATATCCGACGAATAGATCCCCCCGCGCGTAGCTCCGTTTTCCACGAGAAACCACGCCGCGATCGCGCCGCGCAGCGCTTGCCAGGCGACATAGCGGATCGCGCTCTTCACGCCGTAAGGCACGGGGCCACATTCGCGGAAATCCACGGCTTGCCCCCAGCCCGTCATCGCCGCGAGTTGCGTGATGCTGTTCGGCGTGAACGCGATCTGGTGTGTGATGTCCCAGTAACGTGTCGACGCGCCGAAAGGAGAGACCGCGTTCGGCACCATGCCCACGAGGGCGCCGCCGGGGCGGAGGACGCGGCGCGCCTCGCGGAAGAAGTCGACGAGCCGATCCTTGGGCAGGTGCTCGACGATGTTGAAGGCCGTGATGAAGCCGAACGAGGCCTCGGGCTGGGCCGCGAGGTGGTCGATCACGTCGCCGAGGACGAGCTCGGCGCGTACGAACTTGCGGGCTTCGTCGAGCTCCTCGGCGCAGAGGTCCACGCCGTGCGTGTGGTCGAATCCGCGCTGCTCGAGCGCGAAGATCAGCTCGCCGCAGCCGCAGGCGAGGTCGAGGCAAGGGGCGCGGCGGTCCGCGGGGAGCCACGGGCCAAGGCGGCGCAAAAGGCCCGCGGCGCTCGTGGCGTAGTGCTCGGCGGTCGGGCGGTGACCGCGCGAGGCCGTCGTCTCGTAGTAGCGCCTGGTGATGTCCTCGAGCGACGTCATGTGCCCACGTATGGTGAAGAATTGGCAGCGCCGGGGCAAGCGGTCCCGTGCGAGGAGGCGCGTTTCGAGGAACCCGGAGAGGCGGCTGAGAAGGTTATCCCGCGTCCGCCATCTCG
Organism: Polyangium sp. (in: bacteria); assembly: GCA_031374535.1. GTDB lineage: Bacteria > Myxococcota_A > Polyangia > Polyangiales > Polyangiaceae > Polyangium. The sequence goes on along the minus strand of JANMGF010001466.1, from coordinate 954 downwards.
CGGTACTGCGTCACCGTGAATCGCGCCCAGGCCCCGCGTGCGTCGCGCAGGTACACGGCCACGGGCGAAAGGGCGTCGAGCGCGCGAGGAAACATCTTGCACTGCATGGCGCGGCTGCCCTTCCGATCGACGGCGAAATCGGGCGGCGTGCTCTCGGCCGCAGGCTCGGCCGCGGCTTTCGTTTTTCCTGCTGCGGGCGTTTCGTTTCCGCCCTGCAAGGCGCGTGTCGTTCGCAGCTCGAGCACCGCGCCGGACCCCGCGAGGCTCGCGCGCCCTGCTTCGAGCGAGGTCGACGTGGTGAAAGCGGAGCCCGCCCGCCCGTTCACGGTTGCCCCGATTCCCGAGCGCAGGATGACGTTGACCCCGGCATAACTCGTCCCGTGATAAAGCGCCGAGCCCGAGGCCAGGTTGAATGTCCCGTCTTTTCCGAAGGACGCCGCCGTCGATCGTGACGCGGACGTGCCCCCGCTTTTCTTTTGCACCGTGGCCGGATGCGGCTCGCGTTCCTTGCGTGCGCCCCCCGGCGCAGCGGTCTTCCTTTGCACCGTTGCCGGATGCGGCGGCTTGCTCGACCCTTTTTCGGGCTGCTGCGCGCTTTTCCTCTGCACCGTCGCCGGATGCGGAGCCCGCTGCTTTTTCGCCTCGCCATCGCCGTTTGCCATTGCCGTCTCCACCGCTCGTTCGTCCGGAAAACCTTACCGCAGCTTCTCGTACAGGTCACGTGGCCTTCGCACGTCCCCGCTCACCGGCGTCTTCACGTCTGCCGCCCGGAGCACGTCCATCGCGAAGGCCGAGCATTGCCGGTTTTGCAGGTTGAACCGATGTTGCCCCGTCTGGTACTCAGCCACCTTCGCCATCGCCGCCTGCGCCTGCGCCGCGTCGATCGAATACTCCTTGAATCGTACCCCTGGCTTCTCGAAGGCCGACTTGTCGTCGTGCACCACGCCCGGCTGC
>JANMGF010001068.1:0-5077 GCA_031374535.1 Polyangium sp. (in: bacteria) | reverse complement strand
GCCTGGGAAGGCCGAGAAGAAGCTCGCGCTGAAGGTGTGGATCAAAGGCGAAAAGCGCCTCACCGAGTTCACCGCGCCGGCCGACATGAAGGGGACCAAGGTCCTCATCCTCTCGCCCACGCAGATGTACGTGTACCTGCCGGCCTTCGGGAAGATCCGCCGCATCGCCAGCCACGTGACCGACCAGGGCTTCATGGGTCTCGCCTTCAGCCAGGACGACCTCGCCACGCAGTCCTACGCGCCCCTCTACGACGCGAAGCTCGCCGCCGACGCGGCCGCGGAAATGACCGTCGTCGCGACGCCGAAGGCGGGCCAGACGGTGCCCCACGGCAAGGTCGAGTTCAAGGTCGTGAAAGACAAGGCCCTGCCGACGGAGATCAAGTACTTCAACGCGGCCGGCAACCACGTGAAGACCGAGACCCGCAGCAACTACGATTGTCAGGGCAACGTGTGTAGCCCGGGGGAGCTCAAGATGGTCGACCACACGAAGGGCGGCCATTTCACGAAGATGATCCGCAAGGCCTGGAAGGTGAACGAGTCCCTCGGCGACGACCTCTTCTCGAAGCGTAGCCTCGAGAAGTAAACTCCACCCCCAAGCGAGACCCACATGCGCCGCCCCGTCCTGGGGCGGCGTAGCGCATTTCGAGCACCTGAGGTTCACGAGACCATGATCCTCCACGTTCGTCGGGGCAGCAGCGCCGTCTGCGCCCTTGCCCTCCTCCTCGGCGCCCCCCCGAGCGCCCACGCCGACGACGAGCTCGAGCTCGATTGGAGCGGCAGAATCCAGAGCGATTTGCGATTCCGCATGGAGCCCGTGGGCGTGGGGGATTGGTATTCGCGGCAGGAGCTGCCCGCGGGCGTCGAGCGCAACTGGAACACGCTCGGCCTGAAGCTCGACGCGAACTACGGGCGTTTCCACGGCGTCGCGGCCGTCGATTTCGTGTGGAGCGGTGTTCCGGAGCGAATGACGAGCGTCGGCGACCTCTCGCGTATCGAGAAGGCCGATCCGTACCGCCTGGAGGCGCGCTCGCTTTACGTGGAGGGCGAGGGGCTCTTCGTGAAAGGGCTCGATCTCCGTATCGGCCAGCAGGTCGTCTCCTGGGGCGTCGGCGACCAGTTCAACCCGACGAACAACCTGAACCCCGACGATCTGCGTGATCCGCTGCTCTTCGGCCGGCAGATGCCGAATTTCATGGTGAAGGCCGATTACTGGATCTCCGAGGACTGGTCGATCTCGGGCGTCTTCGTGCCGATCTGGAAGCCGGCGCTTTTGCCGCTCTCGGGTTCGCTCGCGGTGGCGCAGCTCGATCGATTGCCCTTCGTCTCGGATTCGCTCCGGCGCCGCGTGATCGCCGAGCAGGCCGCGGCGCAGACGTTGTTCGGCAATCCGACGGTCGTGGGCAACGTGACGCCCGTCCTGCCCGATCCGACGTTCGACAACATGCAGTTCGCCTACCGGATCGCCGGGACGATCAAGGAGCACGACGTCGCGCTCTCGTATTACAACGGCCGCACGGATTTCCCGCAGCCGCGGAGCAACCACACGCGCCAGGTCCCCGGGAAACGCTGCAATCCGGACGATCCGAACGATTGCGTGGAGGGGCTGCTCCTCACGGACGTGACGCTCGAGTACCCGAAGATGCACGTCTACGGGCTGAACGTGGCGGGCGAGGTGAACCCGTTCAAGTGGATCAACGAGGAGATCAACGGCATCGGGTATCGCTTCGAGGGCGCGCTCGTGGTCCCGCGGGGGCAAACGATCAAGCTCACGAACGATGCATTGCCGCTCGGGATCCCGCAGCCCGCGGGCGAATACGATTACGACGGCGACGGGCAGCCCGGCGGGCGAGAGCCGCTCGTGGTGGACGACACGCCCTTCATGAAATGGGTGCTCGGCCTCGATTACACGTTCGGCGAGCACGTGTACGTGAACGCGATGTGGGTGCACGGGCTCGTGGACGAGTTCGGCGCGGGCGACTGGATCAAGGAAGGGTACGCGGTCCGGCAGAGCGGGGTCATCGAGGGGTCGAACGTGCTCGCCTGCGCGCTCGGGAAAAATGGCGAGACGTGCTCGCGCGAGATCCTGCGGCCGCGCCTCGGCGATTACGTGGTGCTCGGGGCCGATTTCAAGTTCATGAACCAGGCCGGGCTCTTCCGGCTGTTCACGATCCTCGACGCGACGCCGCTCGTGGAGGAGACCTGGAACGACGAGGAAGGCAAACGCGTGCGGAGGACGATCTCGCCGCTCAGCGCCGAGGGTTTCTCGATGGTGATCCTGCCCGAGCTCGATTACAACTTCGGCAATGGGCTCGAGCTCGCGGCCGGGGCGCTGATCCAGCTCGGCAAGCCGTACACGAAGTTCGGCGACCCCTCGACGGGCGGCTCGACGTTCTTCACCCGGGCTCGCTACAGCTTCTAGCGACGGAAGATTGCGTCCCCGCCCGACGCCGCGGTAAGGGTCGTATCATGTCGAGGTGGGTCTTGATCGTCTTCGCGGCGCTCACCGGTTGTGGTGAGCCCGGAGGACGAGCCTCGCCCATGACAGCGGCGCGCGGGCTCGCGGAGACCACCTTGCCCGCGGCCTCGGCGATCACGTCGTCGTCTGTCCCGACAAACGAGCCGCCGGCGGTGATCACGTCGTGCACGGACTCGCCCGCATTCGCGCTCTTCGTCTCGCCACGCGAGCCACGCCCGGGAAAACCGCTGCGGTTTGTCGCGGTCGCTGACGAGGCCGTCGGCGGGGCGCTCGTGATCCGGGACGAGAGCGGGAAAATGGTGGGCCGCGCGGACGAGCGGCGCGGGGGAGGGCCGTATTTCTGGCAGGTGACGGTGGACGCGCCCGCCGCGGGGACCTTGCGAGGGGTGCTCGCCGAGGCTCCGGCGATCCACGCGTGTAAAGACGTCGCCGTCGATGAAACGGAGGCGGCGCCGCGGCCCGCGCGCGGGATGTGGCCGCTCTCGGGCGCGTGGGGGAGAGCGACGGAGAACCTTTATTCCGCGTGGATCGAGGCGCTCTTCGATGCGCCGATCGGCGAGGCGCTCACGTTCCCGGCGCTGCACGAGGCGATCCGGGATCCGAAGCGGAACCTGCTGCACGATCACCTCGGGCGCGGCGAGGACGATCCGGGGCCCATCGCGCCCGTGATCGATCCGGACTGCGCGGATCTTCCGTACGCGCTCCGGGCTTACTTCGCCTTCAAGATGGAGCTGCCTTTCGCGTACTCGTCGTGCACGCGTGGCGGCGGCGGGCGAGCGCCTTTCTGCAAGCGGCCCCGATCGAGCCTCGAATGGCCACGGCACGCGCGCACCGATCCGATGGCCGGCTTCGCGGAGTTCGTCCGCACGACGCTGGCGGACACGGTGCACTCGGGGACGGGACGGACAGCGGGCGACGACGACGCGACCGATTTTTACCCGGTTCGTCTGGACGAACGATCGTTACGGCCCGGTACGATCTATGCGGATCCGTACGGGCACGTGCTCGTCGTGGTGCGGCGGATCCCGCAGACGCGTGAACACGCGGGGATGCTGCTGGCGGTGGATGGGCAGCCCGATGGGACGGTGGCGCGGCGGCGGTACTGGCGGGGCAATTTTCTCTTCGCGCTCGATCCGTCGCTCGGCAGCCCGGGTTTCAAGCGGTTCCGGCCGCTCGTGCTGGAGCGCGGGGTGCTGCGCGCACTCTCGAACAAGGAGATCGCCGAGCACCCGGACCACGGGGATCACGCGATGGAGCAGTACGAGCACGGCGTGGAAGGGTTTTACGATCGCGTGGACGACGTGCTTTCGCCGGCGCCGCTGGATCCGACGCGCGCGCTGGTCGAGACGATCGACGCGCTGGAGGAGCAGGTGAAGGGGCGCGTCGTGTCGGTGGAGAACGGCAGGCGTTACCGGCAGGAGGGCGGCAAATCGGTGGAGATGCCCGAGGGCGCGCGCATCTTCGAGACCGTGGGGCCGTGGGAAGATTTCTCGACGCCGTCGCGGGATCTGCGGCTGCTCGTGGCGATGGACGTGGCGCGCGGGGTGCCGGCGCGCGTGGAGCGGAGGCCCGAGCGGTACGCGATGCCGCCGGGGAAAACCGCGGCCGAGGTGCGCACGGAGCTCGAGGCTACGCTCACGCAAGAGCTCGAGAAGCGGCGGTTTTCGTACGTGCGCAGCGATGGGTCGTCGTTCTCGTTGTCGCTGGCCGACGTGGTGGCGCGGGCCGAGGCGCTGGAGGTCGGGTACAATCCGAACGATTGTCCGGAAAAGCGCTGGGGGGCGAAGGACGGCACGGACGAGGCGTCGACGTGCAAGATGCACGCGCCGTGGAAGCAGCTCTCGCGGATGCGCAAGGCGCGGCCGTGGTTCAAGGAGCGACGGCGGCCGGCGCGGGGTTAACGGTGCACGGCGGCGAGGTACGCGGGGACGTTGCGGTGAAAGGACGCTAGCGGCGATCTTCGAAGGGCGTGCATCCGATGGCCGCCCCGGTCGCACGCGCTTCCGTTCGCGCCGTCGCAAGCGCCTCGGTGAGACGCTTCCGGTTCACGGGCGGGATCGAGGGGTCCGCGAGATCGACCCGGAGCCGCGTCGCGAGCTCGAGCTGCAGGTCGTACGTCTTCTGTAGCTCGCGCGCGTAGAGGTCCCGGTCCTTGCCGCGCGTGCTCTCCGCCCTCGACTTGCCGAGCCCGATCTCGCTGAACAACGCGGAGGTATCCCGCGGCGGATCGTAGACGTAGAGGCCCTGGCATCGATCGGCGCGTGGGCCGATGAGCACGTGCGCCTGCCTGCCGCCGGCGCGCTTGCGACGCTCATCCTGATCGCCGAGGAACGCGATCTTGTAGGCACGAACGGAGGCCCCGACGATCGAGCTGTACCCAGGCCCTTCGGCGTCCGTCTTGCTGGGCAACACGAGGCCGACGAACGCCTTCTGGAGGCAGCCGCGAAACGGGCCGGTGTCGTGCTCGCTGCGGGTCTCTCCCGTCGCGTCGAGCGCGGTGATGCTGGCGCTGCGAATGACCTCCGAGCTCGAGATCTCGAGGTCGATCGTGGCCATGTATTCGCCCTGGAAGCCGGACGCCTCGTACTCCTGCTCCCAGCA
>JANMGF010001025.1:0-1812 GCA_031374535.1 Polyangium sp. (in: bacteria) | reverse complement strand
TGCTGAACAACGAGATGGATGATTTCTCCACCGAGCCGGGCAAACCCAACGTCTTTGGCCTCGTGCAAGGCGAGGCAAATGCGGTCGCCCCCGGCAAACGGATGCTTTCGTCGATGACGCCGACGATCGTGGTGGGTCCGGACGGCGCCGTGCGTATCGTGACGGGGGCGGCGGGCGGGCCGACGATCATCTCGGCGGCGCTCGCGGTGATCACGAACGTCATCGATCACGGGATGGGCGCGACGGCGGCCGTGGGCGCGCCGCGGGTGCATCATCAGCACCTGCCGGATCAAATCTTTCACGAGGAAGGAGGGCTGCCGGAGGCCGCGAGGAAGGCGCTCGGCGCGCTCGGGCATCGGCTCGAGGCGACGGAGTCCATCGCGGACGCGCCTTCGATCGTGCGAGGGCCGGGCGGCGTCTGGACGGGCTCCGCCGAACCCCGCAATCGAAGCGGGCTCGCGCTCGGGCTTTGAAGAACGGCCCCAAAAAGGACGCGCGGAGGGGAAGGGTCAGTCGACGAGGTCTTCGGTCGTGATCTGGTAGAACGAGCGCGAAGGTTTTTTCTGCTCGCGCGTGGCGAACGCGCCGAGCTTCGCGAGCACGGTGGCGGCGCGGTGGCCGTCCATCTGCTTCGGATGTTTTTTGCCCTGATCGAGATAACACCGCACGAAAAGCGCGTCTTCGGCCGCGGGCAGGGCGGCGACGTTCTTGATCCATTTCGACCAGACCGGCGGCTCGAGCAGGTATTGCTCGACGTTCGACACGTAAAACGTGCTCACGCGGAGGTCGTTTTTCCGGATAAACGCGGCGATGGCCGGGAGCGCGCCGTCACCCGAGAAGTCGCCGACGACGGGGACGACACGGCCCTCGCGTTCGAGGCGCTGGACGAAACGAAAGGCCTCGTCGGTCGCGAGGAACCCGCGCTTCTTGCCTCCGGGATTGGCCGCGCCGAGCAGCTCGCGCAGCGAAGGGTACTTCCGGCCCGACGATTCCTTCAATTCGAACCGCAGATCGAGCTGTTTGTCGAAAAAGACCTGCGTCATCTGCGCGAGCGAGCGGATGTCCTTGTCCCCGAGCGCGACGCCGTACGACTCCTTGATACGTTTCATGGCGCGATCGACGGTCGTGGCGAAGACCTTCGGATCGGGCGGCCGGGTCTCGGCGTGTTTCAAGACCGCGTCGACGTCCGCGCCCTCGGGCGGGGCCGTGGCCGCGTCGTAAGGCCGGCCGACGAGCAGGGCGAGGAAATGGGAGCGGCTCTCGGCCTCCTCGAAGAGGAAACGGTAATAGAGGTGCTGGAGGAGGTTGTCGCGTCGAATGTCGAGGATGACGGCGAGGCGAGGGCGGGTGAGGGCGATATAGGTAAAATTCTGCTCGGGGCCGACGCCGAGGTAGACGCCGCCCTCGGGCCGCGCGGCGAGCGCGTCGGCGACCTGGAGGTACGAGGTCTCGTTCGAGATGAGGTTGTCGGAGATGAAGTCGCCCCCCGGTTCGGAGAGGGAGCGAACGATCTCACCGAAAGGGCCAAAAGCGGGAGCGGGCACGGAAGCGGAGGCGGAAGCGGAGGCGGGAGCGGCAGCGAAAGCGGAGGCGGGAGCGGGAGCGGAAGCGGCGGCGGAGGGGTTCTGTGTGGGTGGGTCGCACGCGGTGGCGACGAGCAGGGCGAGGGCGGGGGCGAGGCGGGGGAGCAGGCGCGGGGTCTTGGGAGCCATGGCGGACCGGGGAACGCACAGAAGGGCGGGCGTCGTCCAGGGCGTCGAGGGTCCGATGGAAAGACGCGGGCTGTCAAGGTGTCCCGCGTGGCGAGGTGAG
>JANMGF010001017.1:0-7902 GCA_031374535.1 Polyangium sp. (in: bacteria) | reverse complement strand
CGACGAGGAGGATCCAGTCAGGGTGCTTCTTGGGGGTCGCGTGGAGGAGCTTTTCCAGGAGAGCGAGTTCTGTGCCGAGTGGCGCGCCCCGGCAGCCGCGGTGAGGTGTCTCGCCGAGGAGATGGGCGCCTCGGGAGAGGGGGAGGAGGCTGTTCGTCCCGGACGTAGTTGGGCATGCGGCTCTGATTTCTGCGCGGAATATCGAGACTTCTGTGGGCGTGGTCGCTCCTTTTACCCGACCCAGGTTGACTTTTTCCCGACCCAGGTTGAGGAGCCACGCCTCCGCGGTCCCGAGCGGCGGCCCTTCCGGCGGGGGTACTGCAACTGGCACGGGTGTACATCCGACAAACAGGACCACAAGGATTCCCGCACACCAACCCAGCACGCAATTCGCAGGTATCATCTCCCCGCTCGAACCCGGTGTCCTGGGTTGCCTTGGGCAGAATTCAGCAATCCCCCGACGCCTTGGACGATGGACCCCTGGTCCCAACGGGAGTACGGTGGCTTCTCGACGGGGCCACCCTTGTCCCGCCGGTGGATCTGGGCTTTTCGTCGAGGGGGCTTCGATGAGCAGCATTGGCATCTTGGGAGCCGGAATCGCGGGGCTGCAGCTCGGATTGTACCTCCAGCAGCAGGGCATCCCCTGCACGATCTACACGGATCGAACGCCGGCCGAGATCCGCGCCTCGCGCCTGCCGAGCACGGCGGCGCTGCTCGGGTCCACGCGCGCCCGCGATCAAGCGCTCGGTACGAATCATTGGGACGACGACGCGTTCGGATGTTTTCACGTCGACGTGCGCGTCAAAGGATTGCCGGAGCTCTCCTCGCGAGGCCGGGTGTCTCCCCCCGCGCTTTTCATCGACATGCGGGTGTACCTCCCGCGGCTGCTCGAAGATTTCGAGGCGCGCGGCGGGCGTGTCGTCCGTTCGGGCCTCCTCGCAGCCGAGGACGTGGAGCGGCTCGGCGGCGAACACGACCTCGTCGTCGTGGCGAGCGGACGCGGCGACCTCGGCACCATGTTCCCGCGCGACCTCGACCGTTCTCCCTGGCTCGAGCCCCAGCGCCGGCTCTTCGCGGGCCTATTTCGCGGAATTCAATTCCCCGACGAGCTCGGCCTTCTCTTCCAGATCGTCCCGGGGCAAGGCGAGATCTTCGAAAGCCAGCTCCTCGGTGCAGAAGGCCCCGTGACGTGCATCTTGATCGAGGCCATCCCGGGCGGCGTGCTCGACGCGGTCACGCGTGTCCCCTGCGATGACGACCCGCGCGTGGTCGAGAACGTCGTGCTCGATTTGCTCGAGGCCCACGCGCCGAGCGCCTTCCACCGTGTCGATCGCCAGTCCTTCCATCTCACGGGCCCGCTCGATTGCATGCAGGCGGCGATCGTGCCCACGGCGCGGCGCGCGTACCTCGAGCTCGGGGGCGGGCGTTTTGCCGTCGCGGTCGGGGACGCCTTTGCCACGCACGATCCGGTGCTCTGGCAGGGCGCGAACGCGGCGTCGCGCGGCGCGTGGGGGCTCGGCGAGGCGATCGTGCAAGCCGAGCTCGCCGGTCGTCCTTTCGACAAGACGTTTTGCGAGGACGTGGACCGGCTCCTCTGGTCCCTCGTGGGCCCTTCGATGGAGTGGACCAACGCGTTCCTCACGCCTCCGCCGCCGCATGCGATGGCGATCTACGGCGCCGCGTCGCGGGATCAGGGCATCGCGGACGCCTTCGCGAGTAACTTCGACGATCCTGCCATGCAATGGCAGATCTTCCGCGGACCCGAGGGCGTGGATGCGTTCCTCGAGGGGTTCCGCGGCGCGAGGGCCCGAGCGGCCTGATCGTCTTCACGAACCGAGCGAACGCTGCTGCACCGAGCCTTGCCTCGTCGTGTGGTAGGCTCCGCGTCGATGCGGCGACGCCTCGAACGAGTCCTGCTCATCCTTGGGCTGCTCGCCCTGCCGCTCGTGCTCCTTCGTAGCCCGGCCGTGCGCGGCGCGCTCGTCTCGCTCGTCACGTACATGCGTGAGGCGGGCGTCGCCGGCGTGGCGCTTTTCCTCGGCGTCGAGGTCCTCGCCTTGAGCATCACCACGCCCCTCTGGGTGATGTCGGGCCTCGCGGGGTATGCGTATGGCTTTGGCAAGGGGATCGCGGTCGCGTGGCCGGCCGTCACCCTCGCCGTTTGCGCGTGTTTTCTCCTCGGCCGCGTGTCCATCGGCAAGTTTTTGTCCCTGCGCGCGGGCGAGGCTTATTTCTGGCGCGCCATCGATCGCGCGGTCCGCGCCGACGGCTTCAAGATCACGCTCCTTTTGCGCGTCACCTTTGCCCTGCCGCAGAACCTCGGGACGTACATGCTCTCGGCCACGCCGCTCTCGCTGCGTGATTTCGCGGCGGGCTCGTTCCTCGGCCTCTTGCCGGCCACCCTTTTCCACGTCTATCTCGGCGCGAGCGTGGAGAGCGCCGCCGCGCTCGTCTCCGGGGAGGCCAAGGCGCAAGGGACCCTCGCCTGGGTGACGCTCGTTCTCGGGCTCGTCGTGACCCTCGGCGCGCTCGTCATCACCTCGCGTATCGCGCGCCGCTCGCTCGACAAGGCGCTCAGCGCGTCCCCGAAAACCACGGAGCCGTGATGGTGGCCAAGAAAAACACCTTCGACGACAAACTCGCCCGCATTCACGCGCTCGCGCGGACCGAGCCCGCGGCCCTCGCCGCGCCCGATCTCGGAAAGTTTCTCGCAGACCCGAATGCGTATCTCGTGGGGGAGGCGGCCAAGGTCGCCGCCGGTCTCGACCTCCGCGCCCTCGTACCCGATCTCGTGATGGCTTTCGACAAGCTCCTCGCGGCGCCGACGGCGGCGGATCGCGGTTGTCACGCGAAACAGAAGCTCCTGGAGGCGCTCATCGCGCTGGAGGCCGACGCCTGGGATACCTATCGAAAGGGACTACGGTACGTGCAGATGGAGGCCTCCGTCGGCCCAGCTGTCGATACCGCGGGGGTGGTCCGGGGCCTCTCGGCGCATGCTCTCGTCCGGACAAACGCCCCCCAGGCGGCGCTCGACGTCGCTCCGCTCCTCTTCGACGAGAGGCCCGAGGCTCGTCTTGCCGCGGCGGAGGCGCTTCGGGACACGTGCGAGGTGACCTGCGCGGCGTTGCTCCACGCGCGCGTGCTCGTCGGGGATCCCGAGGTGGACGTGCTCGGCGCATGTTACAAGGGAATGCTCGCGCTTGAACCGCGGCGGTATCTGCCCGTGGTCGCGGCAGCGCTCGAAGCGGGTGTCGAGTCAGCGGCGCTCGCGCTCGGCGAGTCGCGCTTGCCGGAGGCGCTTTCGATCTTGCAGGACGCAGTCTCGCAGGGGGATCAGGAGATCGAGCAGAGCGTGCTGCTCGGCGTGGCCTTGCTCCGCTCCGACGAGGCCCTCACCTATTTGCTCGGGCTCCTCGGCGAGATGCCGGAAGGCCGGGCGACCGCGGTGATCGCGGCGCTCGCGCTCCACCGGCACGATACGCGGCTCGCGGCGCGGGCGGGGGAGATCGTCTCTGCGCGCAAATCGAGAAAGCTCGCGCGGGCGTTCGCGGAGCGGTTTGGCCCTGGCGAAGACTGATCGTACTCGTGATTCGCACGCTGGAACACGGGTCCGCGTATGACACTTCGCTCCATGCCGCTCGGGTGCAAAGAATGTTTTGCGCCGTAACGATTTCGGGGCGGGAAAGTGACGAAATCGTGGACATCGGTGCCCGCATGGACGTATCTTCGGATTTCGCCCATGACGTCTGCCGCATGCCGCAGCCATCGCCGTTCGTTCCGGGGGGGCAACGTGTTCTGGGAGGAGTGGGCGCCCCACGCCGGGAGTGGCCATGAGCGCCGCCGCCCGGCCGTGCTGGTTCACGGCCTCGCGGATACCTGCCGGACCTGGAACAAGATCGCGCCGGCGCTCGCGCGGGATCGGCGTCTTTATGCGCTCGACCTGCCGGGGCACGGGCGGACGAGCCGGTACGACGGTCCTTATGACGTCTCCTGGTACGCCGGTCTCATCGTCGAATGGATTCGTTCGCTCGGGCTCGAAGAATTCGACTTGATTGGCCATTCCCTCGGCGGTGGCATCGCGATGCGGATCCTCCTCGATGCGCCAGCGCGTATCCATCGCCTCGCGCTCGTCGCCGCGGGAGGCCTCGGGCTCGAGGTCGCCGCGCCGCTGCGCCTCGCCGCGTCGACGGGCCTGCTCGAGCTCGCGGCGCCCGCGCTCATGGGCCTGGGCACGCACGCGGGGGTGCGCGTGCTCGGAGGCAATTTCGATGAAAGGGAGCGCCGGCACCTGGTCGAGATGAACGCGAAACCTGGCACCGCGCGCGCCCTCTTCCGGACCTTGCGTCACGCGGTCGACGTGCGGGGACAACGCGAGCACCTGCTCGATCATGCGTTTCGGATGCGCGAGCTGCCGCCCCTCGCGGTGTACTGGGGCGATCGGGATCCGGTGATCCCGGTGCGTCATGCCGAGCTCGTGCACAGTTACCTCGACGGCGCGATCGTGCGTCTTTTCCCGAACGTCGGCCATTATCCGCACCGCGAGGCCGTTCCCGAGATCCTGTCCGAGCTCTTCCGTTTCCTCGACGAGCCCCAGCGCGCCCCCAAGCTCCGCCCGGGCGCCCGTTCACCCCGCGCGCCCGCGGAAGCGCGCCCCTCGCTCTGGCGCAGGCTCGCGGGGGCGCGGCTCGCCGAGGTCGAGTGACGCGCTCCGATCCTTGATCGGGGGCTCATTCATTCGACCCCATTTGTCGCTGCGCGGAGAGCCAAACGAGCCCGGCGTTGTAAATCACGTCGTGCCCGCCCTGAAAAACCACCACCGTGGCGCGCTGGCTCGAACGTTCGAAGACCACCTTCGCCTTCGCCGCCTCGTAAAGAGGGCGTGCGTCCGGGCTGCCGAGGCCCGGCGGGATGCTGCGTGTCTTCGCGATTCGACCGATGTCCGCGTCCGGGACGCGATCCTCGGGCGCGGCAAGGTCGTTGAAGGCGCGTAATGCGTGATCGGGGGGGACGAGCTGGTCCCAGATCCCCACGCCGAGATAAACATTCACGCGCCCGCGTGCCCCTGCGAGGTGAGAGCGAGGGCTTCTGCGCCGGCACTCCTCCTCCGCCGGCGTGCCCGGCCTCGGCGCGCCGCCACAAGCCGCAGCCACCTCGTGCACGTAATGCCGCTCGGGTACGTTCGAGCGGAGCCACCTGTACCACGCCACGAGGTCGTAAATGGGCACCCAGGAGACGACCCCCGCCCATATCTCCGGGTTCCGGCCCGCGAGCACGAGCGAGGTCATCGCGCTCCCCGAGTAACCGACGAGATAGATCCGCGTCGGATCGACGTTCGCCCGCCGCTTCGCCCATTCCACGGCGTCGAGCACGTCCTTCTGCGAGAGCTCGGACGCCGTCGAATGGGGCGTGCGGTAAGGGCCGCGGTGGTCGGGGTGGATCAGCACCCAGCCGTTCCGCTCCGCGAAGATCCCGTAGGGGATTCCGATATTTTGCAGGTAATTTTCGCTCCAGCTATGCAGCGCCACGAGCAGCGGCCTCGGCTCGGGCCGGCCCGGGTCGTAAAAAAGCGCGCGTTGCCGGGCCCCGTCGACCGACGAGGGAATCTCGACCTCCTCGATGCGTGGAACACGCGCCCGCCACACCGAGAGATCCTGCGCGCCGAACGGGAACGGTCCGCCGGCCGCCCGTGGAAACTCCGGAATCAACGAAAGCGACTCGCGTGCACGTTCCGCGGGTACCCGTACCGGCGCCTGCGCGAGCGCAAGGGGGCGGGGCTCGGCCAGCGCCACGGGCTCCTCCCGACACCCCGCGAGGAGGATCCCCACGAACCGCAACCCCATGGAAACACTGGGCCTCTGCATTGCACCCTCCATGCGCGGTCTCGCGCGCTCCTCGACCCTTCCTCGTCTCATGCGTGGAGAACGCAATCACCGTGCCTTTCATGACGGTTCCCGGCCGGCCGGGCAAACGCGGCGCACTTATTCCATGCATGACGCATGGCCTCGGCTGCGTGTCCCCGCTATACCTGCGCGCTCGAGAGACGCGCCTCATGAATTGCATCCAGAATCGTGTTCGGATCCTTGCCTTGGTGGCGCTCGTGGCGCTCTTTTCGTTTGCACCGAGCCCCGACGCGTCGGCGGACGTCGCGAAGCGATCTGCGCCCGCATTCACCACGGCCTCCCGATTTCCAGGCGGAGAGGGCGCGGCCGGGCTCGGAGCCTGGAAGCAAAACGTGCCCGCGATCGAGGCCGTGACGGTCCGATCCTCGGCCGACGGCGCCGAGCAGCGGGCGATGTTTTACGACTCCGGGGCCTCGACAAAGCGGCCCCTGCTCGTCGTCTTGCATAGCTGGAGCACCGACTGGCGCCAGAACATCGGCATCCCGTATGCCATGTTCGCCGCGCAGAACGACTGGATCTTCGTGCACCCCGATTTCCGGGGCCCGTACCTCCGCCCCGAGGCCGCCGCCTCCGACCTCGCGGTGCAGGACATCCTCGACGCCATCGCGTACGCAAAGAAACGCGGCAACGTCGACGCGTCGCGAATTTATCTCGCGGGTTTTTCGGGCGGCGGCATGACCGCGCTCGCGATGGCGGGCCGGCACCCGGACCTCTGGGCCGGCGTCGTGGCCTGGGCGCCGGTCTACGACATCCCCGACTGGTATGTTTACAACAAGAAAAACTTTCCGAACCGCCATTACGCGCGTTTCATCGAGGGCGTCTGCGGCGGCGCGCCGAAGCCCGGCACGCACGCCTTCCGCGAATGCCTCCGCCGCAGCCCGAGCGCGCTCCTCGCCCGCGCCAAGCAAGCCGGCGTGCCTGTCTACGTCGCCACCGGCATTCGTGACGACATCGTGCCTCCGAGGCACGCGATCGCCGCTTTCAACGATCTCGCCGACCCGGCCGATCGCCTCGGCGACGAGGTCCTCGGCGCGTTGCTCGCCCCGCCCGGATTGAAGCGGGTATCGGCCACCGCGGTCGACGGCGACCTTTATGCGCGCGCCGGCGCCCCTTCACGCCTCGAGCGCAGCTCCGGCGGCGCCACGCTGGTGCTTTTCGAGGGCGGGCACGACGTCGTCTTCGACGCCGGCCTCGCCTGGCTTCGGGACAAGCGCCGGACGGCCACGAAAACCCCATGATCGCCGCGAGAGGATTGTCGTTGTGACGAGGCGGTAGAGCTTGTAGAAAAGGAGGCTCGGGCCACGCGGTGTGCGTGGGTCCAGCGGAGGAATTTTCTACATGCTTCATTCCCGTCTCGGTTTTGCGTCGGTTCTCGGATTGGTCCTCGTGTGTGCGGCCGTCGCCGCTTGTGGTGACGAAAGCGGCGGCAGCGGAGGCGCGGGTGGCACCGCGGGCGCCGGCGGGACCGGTGGCACGGGCGGCACGGGCGGCGCAGGTGGTGCGGGCGGCGCGGGCGGCGCAGGTGGCGCGGGCGGCGCAGGTGGCGCGGGAATGGATGTCGTCCTGACCGAGGCCGATTTCGGATGCATCCTGCAATGGGAAAAGGTCCGCTCGTTCCGCATCACGAACAAGCTCGGCAACCTCGACGCCACGCTCGCCGCCGCGAACGCCCCCGGCATGTCCGATTACCCCGTCGGGACCCTGATCCAGCTCGTCCCGTCCGAGGCGATGGTCAAGCGCGCGCCGGGCTTCGCCGCCGAATCGGGCGACTGGGAGTTTTTCTTCCTCGAAGTCTCGGAGATGGGTACGAAGATCCTGAAGCGCGGCGTCACCGACGTCGTGAACCAGTTCGGCGGCAATTGCCTCGATTGCCACGCCAAGGCCATGCCCGAGTTCGATTTCGTCTGCGAGAAAGGGCACGGCTGCGATCCGCTGCCCGTCGGCGACGACGTGATCCAGATGGCCCAGAACGCGGATCCTCGCTGCACGATGCCCTGACCCG
>JANMGF010001007.1:0-4897 GCA_031374535.1 Polyangium sp. (in: bacteria) | reverse complement strand
CCGACGCGCCGGCCGCGGAGCGGGAGAGGTTCCTGAAGGCATACGACACCGCGCGCGCGCGCGTCGGTCGCGTCGAGGTGACGGTCTCCGAGGCGCACGCGGAGATCTCGCTCGATGGGGTCGTGAAGCAGACCGATGGGATCACGGGCTTCACGATGTTCCTGCCGCCCGGGGAGCACGAGCTCCGCGCGAAGCTGAAGGGGTTCGAGGACGGCGTCGTGCACTTCACGGCGTCGAAGGGTGGAACGTTGCGCGTGGAGCTGACGCTCCTCCCGCTGCCCTCGTTCAAGCCCATCGAGCCACCAGAACGCTTGCTGCGGCGGCGCGGACGGGCGCCGGCCGTGAACGTCGAAGAGCCGCCGAACGATGAGCCGGCGGCGCGCGAGCCGATCGTTGGCGGCGTGGTCGGCGAGGAGCAGAAGAAGAGGGGGCCGCGGGGCTGGGTGAGCGGGGGACCGGTGATCGTGTTCGGCGTGGCGTCGTGGCAGCCGGCGGTTGGCGCGGTCATCGCTGGTAGTTTGAGGCCAAACGAGTACGTGTCGCTCGGGATCGAGGCGCGCGGGGCGTGGCTGACGTCCGGGGTGAAAGGGCTGCCGATCAACGCCATGACAGCCGGCGGGCTCGTGAGTGCCTGTGGTCACTGGCGGTGGTTTTTCGGCTGTGCCCTCGGCCACTTGGGAGTTATAAACCTGGAATACTCCGGCGCCTTCTATCGACCCAAGTCAGACATCTTGCCGATGCCCGGCTTCGGGGGGCGCCTCGGCGGTAAGGTGAATCTGACGAACTCGTTTGTCGTGCAGGCGGCTGTGGACGGGCTGGGACTGACTCGCGGTGTGACAATCATCTCTGGTTCGCTAACTGTCAATCATCCGCCGGCCATGTTCAGTGCACACTTGGCTGGTGGGTGGGAGTTCTAGGCGTGAGCAAAGGGCACAAGGCAATCGTGATAACGGCGTGTGCATGGATCGTCGGATGCTCGGCACCTGACGTTGTTTCAATCGGGGAATGCGATCCCAATACGCTTTTTACCCCTCCCGGGTGCGTTGATGCCGGCGGCGACGCCGATGCCAGCGACGACCCGGAGCCGGATGGAGGTTCTCCGTGAGCAACGTGCGCAAGGCACTCGTGGCAGCGGCTTGGGCGTGGGCGATGGTCGGGTGCTCGGCACCGAACCTTGTTTCGACCGGGGAATGCAAGTCCGACGCGCTTTCTCCCGCTCCCGGGTGTCTCGATGCCGGCGCGGACGCCGATGCCGGTGACGACGCTGGCGCCCCGGAGGACCCCCCGACAACCGACTGCGAGAACGATCTTGGGGGGCGATGCGTCGCGGAGCCGAGCGGCGATCCCCCCGGGGAGACTCCGGCAGGCGCATGGCCTCGCACGCCGATGCTCCTTTGGGTTGGCCCCGTGGACGACGTGCCGACCGCCTGCCCGAAGGAGGTCCCCTGGGAGAAGTACCGCCGTTACAGCGACCTCGTCGCCCCGCCCGCGACGTGCGAGCCCTGTAGCTGCGAGAAGCCCGAGGGCACGTGCTCGGGGTTGCCCGCGTCGATCGAGATTCGCACGACGTCGTGCGAGCAGAGCGGCGGCATCTCGGTGCCGTTCGATGGCCCGGCCGGCTGGGATGGCTCCTGCACGAACGAAGCCGCGCTCCCGCCAGGCGCCCAGTGTGGCGGGCAGCCCTGCGCGCAGTACGTGAGCGCGTCGGACTTGCCGGGACCGACGGAAGAGCCCTGCGCGGTGACGACCGAGATGCCAGCGGCCACGAAGGAGACATCCTGGCTTTTCGGGGGCCTCGCCTGCGAGGTTGAGGAGCTCGACGGCGCGTGCCTCGCCTGCGAGGTCGACGGCGCGTGTGAGCCCACGGGCGAGCGCTGCATGAGGGATCTGCCGCTCCCCTGGCTCCACTGCGTCGCCCTTCAGGGCGATCACGCCTGCCCCGGGAACTACACCTACGCGCGGTACTTGATGTTCGGCGAGACGCCGGTCGACGATCGGGGATGCAGCGCGTGCACGTGCGGGGCGCCGGAGGGAGGGCTCTGCACCGCGAAGCTACATCTCTACAAAGATGCGGCGTGCACCGGGCAGGTGATGGATGTCGAGCTCAGCTCGGTCATGGAGGCATGCAGCACGATCAACCCTCCCGGTCCCGCCATCGGCAGCAAGGCGATCACCGGTCTCGAGTACGGGCCCGGCACGTGCGCGGCCAGCGGGGGCGAGCCGATCGGCGAGGCGCGTGAGGACGTGAACACGGCGGTCACGTTCTGCTGCCTATACCCGTTTTTCGACCTCCCGAAGTAAAGGAACCGAGCGGTTCGGGAGTTCGTCGCCCGCCGCGAGCGCGTGCGGCTTCCGCCCTGGTCGCATCATGCAAGCCTGCGACGCGATGAATCTGGAGATCCCCCCCGGGATTGACCCGCGACCCGCGGGCCTCGTAGCCTCAAAGGGCGGCCCAACGTGGCCCAGGGAGGGAAAACCCCGGCATGGCGCGGATCGACCTCTGGATCCAAGGCATAGACACGCCCCTGTTTGTCCGAAGCATCCGGGTTCGGGAGGCCATGGCCACTTTGCGAGTCGTGTACGCTGTCAACGGCGGCACGCATCGCTTTCTTCGGCGGGCCTGGGCGTTCTTGTTTTCGGTCATCCTGGCAGCTCCGCTCGTATTCAGCGGGAGCGCCCGCGCCGAGCCAGGCGTCGAGTTCTCGGGTGGAGCTGGCTTCGGAGTGCTTGCCGCTGGCATCACCTCTGGCCGGTTCGTGATCAGCCCGAGCGCGAGCCTCAGCCTTCGCGGTAAGCGCGCGTTCTTCGTCGCACGCGACACCGTCTCGTTCCTCGGCGCGAGCGGCGGACGGTTCGGGATCAACAACGAGACCACCGCCGGCGGCGGTCTCTCCTGGGAGCGCGTGAACGTAAGTGCCGGGGTCTCGCTCGCGGCGTACTCGCTTCCGATCTGCGGCCCACGGCTCTGCGGCCATGTGCAGGGCCTTGCCCCAGGGGCTAGCGCACGGCTCGACGTTTTCGGCCCATACCTCTCCGGAGGTCTCGGCGTTTCGGTGGACTGCGCCGCCGCCTGGATCATGGGCTCCGCCTATCCCGTGTGGAGCGGCGTCTCCGTGCGCTGCTCCGCGGGGCCCATCTTTCGGTTCGGTTCTTGACCAAGGAGAAAGGCTCTTCCCATGCGGACGCTGTTCAGCTCGATAGCTTCGCTCCTCGTGATGCTCGTGGCCGGGTGCAACACCGTCGACCCGGACGAATGCTGGGTCAACACGTCGGGTGGCCTGGGCGATGAAGAGCCAATCCCGATCGGCGCCGGGGTCGGCGCGACGAGCTCGGGCGATTTCGGCACTCCGCCGGCGGCGGAGCCGCTCGCGGCCGAAGCAACCGAGAATCCGTGCGTGGCGATGGGATCGGTCACCGTCGTGCGCTTCAGCCCATCGGAGTTCCCGTTCGTCACCATCGTTCCGGATGACGGCATGGGCCCGGCTGGCGGGTGGCAGGAGGCCAAGGCAAACCTGGAGTTCATCAAGAAGCGCAGGAGTGGCGGCTCCACGTGGTACTGCGGCCTCACCATCGGAATGCCGCTCCGAGCCGAAGCTTATGGTAAGATCTCGGCGAGCCTCGCGGCCACCATGAGTGTCAACGTCACAGAGGAGGCCGCCTATGGCATGGACTTCAACCTCCCGTCGGGGATTTTCTGCGATACGTTCCGCACGAAGGTGCTGGCAACCTTCGAGTCCATGTATCCGAATCTCGGATCCAGGGTGTTGAAATGACGAAGATGACTCGCTCCGAACTGCTCGACCTCGTCTACCGCTTCTACCCGCGGGGCGTGCGTAATTTCAGCCGCATTCATGTCCCTCCCGGCGAAATCCCCTACGAGGACACGGAAGAGCACCAGCGCCTCGTGGAAGCTGCGAATCGCGGGCGAGCGGAGTACCCGACGTGGAAGGCCATGAGCCGCCGCCTGGGGGACCGATACAGTCTCCAAAACGAGTCGCTCCATCTGTTCTCGGGGGGGACCGACCCGGCCTACTCGGCCCGCCTCTATCGCCCCAAGGATCTGGAGCCCGTTCCCGGCCGCAAAGCTTCACTTAGCTTCCACGTGAGCCTGCTCGGGCCCTATTACGGGATCCACGACATGGGGGGGCCCGACGAGAAGCCGGCGGTGATCGCAGAAGAGATCGAGAAGACGTACCCCGGCTACCAGCAGATCCCGCCGGAGCTCGGAAACGAGGTCGTGCCGGACGTGGAGATGGACGGCGAGATGTTTGGAGACGCGACGATTTACACCTGCCTCTTCTCGCACGTCTGGACCTGGGTCGAGCCGGTGTAGCTCTTGCCTGGCACACGGCGGAAGGCGGTTCGTTGGGTGCCAGTGCGCGTGGGGTCAGAAGAAATTCAACGGCGCCGCGTTACGAACGGGGGCCGAACGACGAACACCCTAGTGTGAGGGAACGACGAACCCATCATCGCTCGCAGAGGGTCTGCGTGCAGGCCGCCCCTTCCCCGTGGGCTGTCCCGGAGCACGCGGCCCCTCTGCGGGTGGTGATGAGCTCGACGCTAACAGCGAGCCCGCGAGTACCCGCGGGTTCGCTGGGGGCGCCGGGCCTGGTCGCCCCCGCTCTTCCCTTCCCGGATCGATACCGGCATTCGTCAGGGCAAAGCAGAGAGAAGTGGTAGCGCAAAGGCGCCGCTTTCGGTCCGGGGAGGGAGGGTTTTCCGCTCGTCGCACGAAGACGGGGCGCCGTCGTGCGTATGGCTGGCCCATGGCTTTCGTGCCCATGCCCGGTTCCCCGGTGTTGGCGCGCGAGCGCCTCGTCTTCG
Source organism: Polyangium sp. (in: bacteria) (assembly GCA_031374535.1). GTDB lineage: Bacteria > Myxococcota_A > Polyangia > Polyangiales > Polyangiaceae > Polyangium. The sequence goes on along the minus strand of JANMGF010001007.1, from coordinate 73 downwards.
GGTGATGAGGAGCTCCCCTTTCGGACGGCGGCGCTGGGCTCCGCGCTGGGCGAGCACTCCGCCTGACGCCGTC
>JANMGF010000993.1:0-1451 GCA_031374535.1 Polyangium sp. (in: bacteria) | reverse complement strand
CCACCAACACCACCAAAAACCCACAAACCCCAGCCAACGACCCCACCGACCTACACACGCGTGGCGTCCATCCTCGGGACGCGGACGACCTCGTGCAGGAGGTCTTCGTGGTCGCGTGGCGGCGTCGTGATCATATCCTTTGGGGCGAGCAAATGCGGGTTTGGCTTTACACGGTCGCGCTTTACGTCGCCTCGAACCATCGCAGGCTCGCGCGGCATCGAGCGGAAGATCTCGTCGACGATCTCCCGGAGCCTGCGGTTTTTCCGCGGGTGACCCAGGCCATCGACGCGGCCCGTCTCTTTTCGAGAGCCCTCCACAAGCTCAGCGAAAAGCTCGCCACCGTTCTGATTGCCTACGAACTCGAAGGCCGCTCGATGCCCGAAATCGCCCGCGCGCACGGGATCCCCCTCAAAACCGCCTACGCCCGCCTGCAACTGGCGCGAAACCGCATGGCGCCACGCGCCCGCGTCTGACGCTCACGCTCGCGCTTCCGCTTCCGCTCGCGCTTGCGCCTCCGCCTCCGCCTCCGCCCCCCGCTTCCCCTCCCGCTCCCGCGACCCCGCCTGCTCTCCGCGGCTACTCGGGGATCTCGGGCGAGCCTGGCCAGGTGATGCCCACCTTCTGGAGCATGCGCTGCCGGCAAAGCAGGCTCTCCGGCTTGGGCGGTTCGGGAACGAGCGTCGCGAGCTCATCGGCGGTCAGCTCCGTGGGGCCTTTTAGCCTCCGATCGACCACGGCGTCGATGATCGCGTGGATCGGCACGGCTTCGGGTTCGTCGGGCTCGAAATGGATTTCGTCACCACACGCCCGTGGCAGGCGATCGCCCCGGAGCAAGCCCCACGCGGCCAGCCGGTCGACGCCCCAGGCGTATGTCAGATCGTCGAAGAGGAAGAGCGTGCCTCCAACGCGGTCGCCGTAAAGCCAGAAGCCCGCGCCGGCCAGCTTCTCCCCATGCTCCGGCCCCACGTCGAGCATGCCGGTGGCGAGCACCAGGGCAGGCTCCAACTCCTCAGGAAGGTCCGGCACGGCCTCGCGTACGTCGTCCGGGCCACCGGTCACCGCAGAGGCCGAGAGGCCGAGCTGTTGGATCGGGCCAGACCCGAGGTCGTACGCGAGACCGACGACGCCGACCTCGGTCCACACCACGACTTCGTTGTTTCCGCATCCATCGTAGTTAGCGATGCCACCCCGCTGGAAGTCGCCCGTCCACATCGTATCTATGCTCTGAAAGCGCAGGGCGTCTTCAATGTACGCGCGCAGCGCGGCGCGCACGATGACGTCTCGGTCGAAGACCAGGCGTCCGAAGACAGGGATGGTCCGTTCGATCATCGACCTCGCCTAGACCACGTTGGTCTTTGCGTCAACGTGCTCGTGACAAACGTGCACCCCGCCACCTCACGGCGTGTACGGCGGAACCTGGTTGATCTGCTCCACCTCCTTCTTCGATGGGT
>JANMGF010000968.1:0-1928 GCA_031374535.1 Polyangium sp. (in: bacteria) | reverse complement strand
TCGGCGTGATCCTCGACTGGACGCCGGCGCATTTCCCCAAGGACGCCTTCGCGCTCGGCCGTTTCGACGGCGAGCCGCTCTACGAGCATGCGGACCCGCTCCGCGGCGAGCACCGGGAGTGGAAGACGTTCGTCTTCGATTACGGCAAGAAGGAGGTGCGTAACTTCCTCATCGCGAGCGCTCTTTACTGGCTCGACGAGTTCCACGTCGACGGCCTACGTGTCGACGCGGTGGCCTCGATGCTTTACCTCGATTACGCCGCGAAGCACCCGGGCGAGTGGGAACCCAACGAATTCGGCGGCCGGGAGAACCTCGAAGCCGTGTCTTTTTTGCGGGAGCTCAACGACGCGGTGCACCGGTCGTTCCCGGGCGCCGTTCTTTGCGCCGAGGAGTCGACGACCTGGCCCGGCGTCACGCGCCCGACGTCCGTGGGCGGGCTCGGCTTCGATTTCAAATGGAACATGGGGTGGATGCACGACACCCTCGATTACTTCGCGTTCGACCCGATCTTCCGCGCCTTCCACCACACGTTGATCACCTTCGGCCTGATGTACGCCTTCTCGGAGCGGTTCCTCCTTCCGCTCTCGCACGACGAGGTCGTGCACCTCAAGCGCGCGTTGCTCTCGAAGATGCCCGGGGATCGCTGGAAACAACACGCGAACCTGCGGGCGCTGTATGCGATGATGTGGGCGCACCCGGGCAAGAAGCTCGTCTTCATGGGCGGGGAGATCGGGCAATGGAGGGAATGGGACCACGACAGGGCGCTCGATTGGGAGTTATCGGCCGAGGCGGATCACGCCGGTCTGTCGCATCTTTTGCGGGATCTGAACGGGGTGTACCGGAAATACGAGGCGCTCTGGGAGCTCGACGAGAGCCCGGCGGGCTTCACGTGGATCGACGCGAACGATGCGAGCCAGAGCATGGCCTCGTTCGTGCGATTCCCGCGGCAACCGGACGGCTCGGAGGAGCCATGCCCGAAGCGGATCCCGAAGGGGGTCTTCGTGATTTTCGTCGGCAATTTCACGCCCTTGCCGCGTCATGGGTATCGCGTGGGTGTGCCGCGGCGTTGCCGGTACCTCGAGGTGCTCAACACGGATGCGCGGATCTACGGGGGGAGCGGGGTGGGCAATATGGGCATCGTCGAATGCGAGGATGTGCCTTCCCATGGGTTCGAGCAGTCGATCGTATTGACGGCGCCGCCCTTGGCAGGGGTGTTTCTGGTGCCGGAGCTCGGGGAGGATCCGCCTGAAGCGGAGGCGGGAGCTCGATCCCGCTTGAAGGATGCAGATCAGAAGAGCGTGTAGATGAGAGGCGAGAGCACGGGCGCGACCTGGGGCAAAGAACGGCGCAATGCGCAGTTCTTCCACAAAAGGTCCAGCGCTTGCGCTGGTCCGGGTCGAGGGGCGGATAGCCCCCGCGGGGTCCGGGGCGGGGCCCCGGCGCGACGCGCCTGCGATGAGACCCATGCTCAGACCCATGACCCGCACCTCGGGAGCGTGGTCGACCTGCCCTGTCTCGTTTCGAATTGACGGCGGCGAGCCCCCCGCCCAGGATCCCGGAGAGGTCCCTTGTCCGCCCGTCGTATCGCCATCTTTTGCCTGGAGGTCCTGCTGCCCGGCGTCGAGTACACGCCGTTCAGCTTCGGGCCCCGTCGCGTCCTCGCGGCGCTGCGGGCCGATCCCGATCTCTCGGCCGAGGTCCATCTCGTCGAGTCGTCGTCAGAGGACCTCGCGTTCTGGATCGAGCGCGTGGAGGAGCTCCGACCCGACATCCTCGGGCTTTCGATGTACGTCTGGTCGTTCCCGCTTTTCATGCGGCTCGCCGCGGAGGTGCGGCGACGGCTCCCGGGCTGCCGGATCATCCTCGGCGGGCCTTCGGCGCGCGCCATCATGTTCGAGATCCCGCTGTGGGCGCCGTATGCGGGCGCG
>JANMGF010000958.1:0-2719 GCA_031374535.1 Polyangium sp. (in: bacteria) | reverse complement strand
CGGATCGGGCACTCCCGCGAAACCTCGTCCTCACGAAGGCCGATCGCGCGCAGATACCCCGCGAACGTGCCGCGGTGGGTGCTCTCGATTTTTCCGTGACCGTGCTCCTCGGCCACGTTTTCATAGACGGTGGCGAGGCGCTGCTCCACAGCAGGCACCCGCGCGAGCACCGCCGTCAAGGCACGCGAGAAATGCTCGACGAAATGGAGATAGGGGGCCTGGCTCTCCCGAAACTCCTCGAGCCTCGTCGTGGGCGACTGCATCCACAGGAAATAAGGATGCTTGGCAAAATCGTAGACCCGGCACAACGTCTCCACGCCGTCGAGGACCGAGGAGCCGGCGGTGATGTCCGAAAGCGTGATGTCGGAAACGCGCTGAAGAAGGATGGGCATGACTGCGCTCCCGCTCTTCCCGGCTTGCGCGTGGAAAGCCAGCCAGGAAAATCCAGGAGAACATATCGACAAGGAAGGGTCAACGTCGTATTCTTGCGGTCTCGCTCACGATATCTCGTTGCAATGCGCGCTGCCTTACTCAGAATGGGGGGTTACGTAAGGCCCGACCGATCCCGGTGCGAGGCCCCGGGCACCGCCTCTTCGATCGCTTGCGCCGCGCCGACCTTCGTGAGCATTGCAAGATTCGCTGAGACCGTCAGGTCCATGACGCTCGATTCGTAGGAGATCAAAGCGCTCCCATCAAAAAAGCGCATGGCGGCCCGGCGCGTTCCTTGGTAGTGAGCGTATGGTCCGGGGGGCGAGCGCAATCGTGAGCATTTGCGCTACGAGGTTCGAGATCCGTCCATGGTCCCATCGATAAAGGGGCGCACCGAAGGCGCGCCCGCAAGGTTCTCGCAGCCCGACGTGGGTTCGCTCGTCGCAGGTCGTTTCCTGATCGAGGGGCTCGCCGGAAGCGGCGGGATGGGCGACGTGTTCCGCGCCCGCGACGTGAGCACCGGCGAGCGGGTCGCCCTCAAGCTCCTGCACGCGGACGCCGACGACTTCGAGAAAGCCGCGCGTTTCGCCCGCGAGGCGCGGCTGCTCTCCCAGCTCGGGCACCCGGGGATCGTCGCCTACCGCGCGCACGGAAAGGTCGAGGATGGGCGGCCTTGGCTCGCCCTCGAGTGGCTCTCCGGTCAAGACCTCGGCCAGCGCCTCGCCGAGGGGCCTCTCAATACGAACGATTGCGTGACCCTGCTCGTGAAGGTCGCGGACGCGCTCGCCACAGCCCACCTCCAGGGGATCGTCCACCGCGACATCAAGCCGAGCAACCTGTTTCTGCGGGATGGCCGCATCGACCAGGTCACGCTCCTCGATTTCGGGATTGCACGGAGCGCCGCCTCCGTCACGGCTCTCACGCGACCCGGATACGTCGTCGGTACGCCCGGCTATATGGCCCCGGAGCAGGCGCGCGGCGAGGAAGAGCTCCGGCCAAGCGCGGACGTGTTCGCGCTCGGGTGCGTCGCCATCGCGTGTTTGACGGGACAACGTCCGTTCCTGGCGCGTCACGCGCTCGCGGTGCTGGCGAAGGTCCTCTTCGAGGAGGTGCCGAGCCTCGAGGTGTCGCGCCCCGGTACGCCGCCCGCCCTCGCGGCGCTGGTCGCGCGGATGCTGGACAAGGATCCGTCGCGGCGACCTGCCGACGCCGCGGCGCTGAAGGCCGAGCTCGCGGCCCTCACGGTGTCCCTGGGGGAAGATGCCCTCTCGCCGGCGAGGTACGCGGCGCCGCCCTCGCCGGCCGCGCTCAGCGGAGACGCGATGCAGTTGCTCTGCGTCATCGTGGCCGTCCCGGGCCCCGAGCCGGAAGGCCCCCATGACGACAAGATGGCCGCCCGCGCCGCGCGACGTTCCCTCCGCGAAGCTCTGCGCGCCCGCCTCCTCCGCCTCGGGGGGCGCGTGGAATGGCTCGCGAGTGGCGCTCTCTGCGTCATCGTGACCCCCTCGCAGAGCGCCCTCGATCAGGCCGCGCAGGCCGCGCGTTGCGCGCTCGCCGTGATGGAGTCGTGGCTCGAGGCCCGCGTCGCCTTGACCACGGGCCGAGGCGTGCTGAAAGAGCGGATCCTGGTCGGCGAGGCGATCGATCGCGCCTTTTCGCTCCTGTCCCCGCCGGACGGGGCCGAGCCCATCGCGGCCGGCAAAACCTCGCCGCCGGCGCCGGGAGATTCGGGCGTCTTTCTGGACGATCTCTCCGCCAAGCTCCTCGAGCCTCGTTTTGGAATCACGGTCCTCCGCGACCGCGCCCTCTTGCATGGCGAGCGCGAGAGCGCGGTCGACGAATCGCGCCTCTTGCTCGGCCGACCGACGCCCTGCGTGGGGCGCGAGCGGGAGCTCTCCCTGCTCACCGCGGCGATCGACGGGTGTATCGAGAATGCCGAGCCGGCGGGGATGCTCGTGGTCGCGCCGCCCGGCATGGGCAAGTCCCGCCTGCGGCACGAGCTCCTGCGCCGGCTGCGCGCCCGCTCGTTCGTGATGGAGGTGCTCACCGGGAGCGGCGCGCCGCTGAGCGCGGGCTCGCCTTATGGAGTGATTGGGGAGGCGCTGCGCCGGTTCTGCGAGGTCTGTGTCGAGGATCTGCCGGCGCGGAAGGAGGAAAAGATCAAGCTGCGCGTGGGCCGATACCTCCCGCCTTCGGACGCGCTGCGGGTGAGCGAGTTCGTCGCCACGATGTGCGGGATCCCGGCCCGGGAGCCGAGCGTGGTGCTCCGGGCGGCCTTTCGGGATCCGAA
>JANMGF010000942.1:0-7861 GCA_031374535.1 Polyangium sp. (in: bacteria) | reverse complement strand
CCGAGGACGCGGATCGAGGGCGGCGACCGGATCGGCACGTCGGGCGTGGCGAACGGGAGCTGGCACCTGCACCTCGGGTTCTTGCTGGACGGCGAGGTGGAGCAGTCCTGGGGGACGTTCCTGCTCGAGGACGAGATCCGGAAGGTGATGGGGGGGTATCGAAAAGGAGCGCGGCTGCCGGAGGGGTGAATCGTCAAACCCCCATGTGCGCCGCGAGATCGAGCGTGCGCCGGTGCTCGGGGACGCGCTCGAGGAAGCTCTGTCGCCACTCGGGCCGCGTGATCGTCGCAGCACGCTCCTCGATCCGTCGCCGGGCAATCGAGAGCGCCCTCCGCGCGCCCTCCACGTCGCCCGTCGCCGCGAGCGCCTCGGCAAACGCGAGCCGCGCGATCCCTTCGCCCTCCTCGGCCGCGCCGCCTTGCGCCGCGAGCGCCATGATCGCTTGCTCGGCCTCGCGCACGGCGTCGTGCGGGCGGCCGCGCACGAGCTCGACCATGGCAAGAACACCTCGCGCGTACGCATAGAGGGGCATCCCCGCGAGCGCATCCGCCGCCGCGCGCGCCTCGGCCTCCGCGATGTCGAGCCTGCGGGCATACACGGCCGCGATCGCGAGGTAGATACGCGCCCCCGACTCGAGCCTGCGGTTTCGCTGGAGGATCGCCTCGCGAATGCTGCGCGAAAGAAGCGCCTGGGCCTCGTCGATCCTGCCCGTGTGGGCCAGGGAAAACCCGAGGTTTTGCTCTGCCGCGCTCACGATCTGCGAGAGGCCCTGCGGCTCGGCAGCCTCGAGCGCGGCGCGGAGAGATCGTTCGGCCTCGGCATACGCGCCGAGCGCGTTGAGGGCGACGCCTTGGTTGCTTCGGTGAAGCGCGACGCTACGCACGTCGCCAAGCTCGCTGAAGCTCTGGATCACTTGTTCGGCCGCGAGGACGGCCGTGGCCGCGTCCCCCGTCGTATGCGCTCGCAACACCTCGGCCTCGTGCAGGCGCGCGCGCACCGCCGGATCCCGCAGCGCCTCGGTCCCTTCGTAGGACGCCGCGAGCTCGTGCAGCCTGTCGGCGAGATCGTGCCTCCCGAGAACGTACAGCGCCGTCGCGACACGCGCGCAGGCCGCGATCTGCGCCGGCTTTTGCCCGGTGCGGCTGGCCGAGGTGAGCTCCAAGAGCGACATGGCGATGGGCTCGAGCGTGCCCGGATCGCCGAGCTTCGTCGCGCACGAGGTGATCTCACTCGCGGCCGCGCACCAAGCGTCGGTGCCACGCGGCAGGACTTCGATCGCCCGCTCGGCGCATCGCATCGCCTCGACGTTTTCACCGCGCCATCGATGCGCCTCTGCCTGGATCACGAGCAGTCGACCGAGATCGTCGACGAGCGCGCCACACGCGATCCCACGTTCGGCGCAGGAGAGGGCCTTGCCGAGGTCGCTGCCGCGCAACGCTTGTTCGGCCGCGCGCGAGAAAAACAGGACGGCTTTGTCGAGCTGGCCCGCGCGAAAGTGGTGCTCGGCGAGGCCCATCGGATCGGGCTCGCCCGCCGCGACGAGGTGGCGCGCCGCGAGCTTGTGCCCGAGCACGCGGTCCTCGTCGGTCAACATCGCGTACGCCGCCTCGCGCACGTAGGCGTGCCGGAACGAGTACATCTCCACGAAGTTGTCGTGCCGCGTGAGGCTCACCTCGCGAAGCTCGAGCACCTCACGCGTGCACAGCTCGGCGAGCAGCGTCGCCACGACCGGCGTCTCCTCGCCGAGCAGCGCCGCGACGTTCGCCGCCGTGAACGCGTCCCCGAAGACGCTCGCCGCGCGGAGGGCCCGCCGCGCGCGAGGATCGAGCTCCTCGAGCATGCCCTGCACCATCGCGATGACGCTCTCGGGCAACGCTTGATCCCGGCCCTGCGCCGCCGCGCGCACGAGCTCTTCCAGGAAAAACGCGTTGCCACCCGCGTGCTCCACGATCTGCGAGACGACCGCGTTTTTCGCCCGCGGGCCGAGCGCCGCGCGCACGAGCCTTTGACCATCGCCGTCGGGGAGCGGCGAGAGCGAGATCCCGAGCGGCGCACGCGCGGCCCAGAGATCCCGGAACGATCGCAAAAGCTCGGGTCGTCCGAGCGCGAGCACCACGAGCGGAAGGCGCTGCGCGAGCGCTGCGTCGACGAGGTTCACGCTCGGAAGATCGCCGAAGTGAAGATCCTCGAGCACCAGGACAAGCGCGCCGGCGCGACACTCGGCCGCGACGAGATCCTCGAACGCGCGACGGATCCGATCACCCATCAACGTCGCGCTTCGCCGCGCGGCCGCGAGCCCCGGTCGGCCCGTCTCCTCGAAGGGCAAACCCGTCAGATCGCCAAGAAACTCCGCTACGGTCGCGGCGCGGATCGGATCGAGGTGCCTTCCGACGCGCGCCCGGAGCTTGCGACGCGCGACCTCCAGCGGCTCGCCGGCCGTCACGTTCGCCGCCCTGCGCAGCGCCCGCGCGAGCAGCCCGAACGACGAGCCCGCGGCGATCGGATCTCCCCGGCCGATCCACACCTCGACCGGACGTCCACGCTCGCCGAGCCATCGCAAGAACTCGTGCCGTAGCCGCGATTTGCCGATGCCCGCCTCGCCCGTGACGATCACCACCCGCGGCGCGCGCTCGCGCTCGGCCTCCTCGAAGACGCGCTGGATCGCGGCGAGCTCGACGTCGCGCCCGATGCACGGCGTGGGACGGCCGAGCAACGTGCGCGCGGGTTCGCCGACGTCACGCTCGCCGAGCAGGAAGAGGCCGTGCTCGTCGCCGCCCACGTCGAAGCGCGCACCGAGCAGGCCCGCGGTCACGTCGTCGACGGCGATGGCGTCTCGCGGCGCGCGTTCGAGCATCGGCAAGAAGGGCTCGATCGTCGCGCCCATCGGCGCCTCGCCTGCGCTCTCGGCCGTGACGATCGCCGAGCGTTCGCCCTCGACCCGATCACAGAAGCCAAGCGCGCACTGGGCCGCGCGTGACGCCTCGTCCGTGGCCGCCCCCGAGCCGTGGAACGTCACGAGCAGATGCCCGTCGAGCAGCTCGTCCACCGTCCCGCCGAGGCCCGCGGCGACCCGTTCCAGCGACGTTTTTCCCTCGGCAAACCCCTCGGGGCTCTCCGGCGGCCTCACGATGAGCAGACACCGTACGCGCCTCTCGTGGGCGCCGAGCGCGCGGGACGTGAGCGAGACCGCCTCGACCGTGGTCTCATCGAGATCCGCCGCCGTTTCGAGGGCCTTTGAAAGCTCGCGCGCGAGGGCCCCAGCGCTTTCGGGTCGTTCGCCCACGGGGCGCGCCAGCATGCGTGCGAGGAGCGCTTCGAGCCACGCGGGTGCGTCCGGGCGCAACGTGCGCAGCCGCGGCGCGTCCTCGACGACCACGCGCACGAGGTACGCGAGCGAGTCTCCGCCCTCGAAGAGCCGTTTGCCCGTGAGCGCGTGGAACAGGAGGCATCCGAGGGCAAACACGTCCGCGCGTGCGTCGATGTCCTGCGCGCCGCGCGCTTGCTCCGGCGCCATGTACCCCATCGATCCGAGCAGCACGCCCTTCTGCGTCAGCTCCTTCGACGCGCCTCCGAGCCGCGCGATCCCGAAATCGATGAGCTTGGGCCGTTCGAGATCTCCATCGAGCAGGATCACGTTCCCGGGCTTCAGATCCCGGTGCACGATCCCTCGCTCGTGTGCGACCGCGAGTGCATCCGCGATGCGCCCGAGCAGACGCACGGCGCCGTCGATGGGAAGGGTTTGTTTCTGGATGCGCCGGTCGAGGCTCTGCCCCGAGGCCCACTCCATCGCGATGTACGGGAAGCTCCCCTCCCTGCCGTGCGCGACGTACCGTGGAATGCTCGGGTGCTCGAGCGCGGCCATGATCTCGGCCTCGCGTTCGAAGCGTTCGAGGTTCGCCTCTTCCTCTTCGAGCAGGACCTTGAGCGCCACGGGCCCGCCCGTCGTGCGGTCCATCGCGCGATAGACGCGGGCCATGCCACCTTGGCCGACGACCCCTTCGACGACAAACCGTCCGTCGACAACCTGGCCCGCGAGCATTGGAGGCCGAGTATCGGCGCAAAGTTCGGCGCGGTCCATCCCTCTGTCCCCTCTCCTGCGAAGGAGAGGAGCCAGAGGTGAGGGAGGGGGAGGTTTCTGCGACGAACTCAGCGCCCGGACATCACGGCGCGGCCGGGGGGGCCAGGTGGATGCCGCAACGGTAGAACGTGCTCGTCACGGACGGATCCTGCGAGGTCGCCTCGATCTTGACCTTCAGCGAGGTCAGGCCGGCCGGGACGTTCGCGGCCTGGATGAAGAGGTCCTTGATCTCGCTCTCCGTGCTCGTGCCGCCCGTGATCGGCATGTCGTTCGCGCCGAGCACCGAGGCCTTGAGGCTACGCAGGCCCGAGCCCGAGCGCTGGCCGCCGCAGGCCACGCTGACCGTGGCGGTGCCCGCCGGCACGTCCACGCTGAAGTAATCGATATCCATCGGGGCCATGTCGATGTCACCGTCGACGAAGTAACTCGTCTGCATGCCGTTCGGCGTCGGCTTGAGCGCCTCGGGCATACCGATGGCGTCGTTCATGGGGCCCTCGAGCGGGTTCGAGCCGGTGCCGACGTGGTTCACGAAGTAGAAATCGTTCTCCCCGGCCGTCGAGCCCGCCTTGCGCGTCATGAAGAACAGGTAATCGGTGCCGACCTGGCAAGGCACGGCGATTTGACCGGGGGTCGTGCCCGCCGTGGCGTCGATCTGCGCCAGGATCTTCGTCGGATCCGCGGCCGTGGTCACGTAGGCGATGACGCCGTTCAGGGCCGTCGAGCCGCTGCCCTGGTCGCCGCCCTGGTAGAAGTCGAAGTTGCAGACGGAGCGATCACCCATGACCGTCACGGCGTCCGCCGGGACGTTGAACTTCCAGATGTCCACGTCCGTCGCGCTGCTGAAGCCGCCCCACGCGAGCGAGAGGTAATAATTGGCGGTCATCGGGTTTTTTGCATACTCGATGGCCGTCCCCTCCTCGGGCATGTCGTTCGGCTCTTTTTCGTCCGAGATGCTCTCGAGCGAGGCGTCGATCATCCCCACGCCGAGCGCGTAATCGTACGTGGTGATGTCGGCCGAGGGCGCGCAGAAGCCCGGCTGGCCCACCCACACGTTGCATTCGGTGATGCGGACGCAGTATTCGTCGTCCTCCGACGCGGGGAGGATCGTGTAGAGCGAGCTGTCGTTGGTCGAGCGCGGGAACGGATCGTCGTTCTCCGCGGCCTGCACCCATTGCCCGCCCTGCTTTCTGTAGAGCGTGAGGACGAGATCCGGGTACGTGGTGTCGAACTCGTCCGCCGGGGGCTTTGCGTCCGTCGAGAGCTGAAGCGCCTGCCCCTTCGTGCCCTTGAATTTGTAGAAATCCTCGTCCGTGTCGATCGGGTCGAGCACGTCCTGCAAACCGGGATCGTCGATGAAAAGATCGGCCGCGGTATCACAACTCACGTTGGCGTCGCCGGTGCTACCGCCGCCCGAACCCGATTGCGCGACGGACGAGCTGGAGCTGGAGCTCGACTGGGTGGCGCCGCCTTCGCCGCCCTCGCCGCCGCCGCCGGTGGTGTTCGCGCCGCCATCACTGCAGCCGGCGCCGGCGACCAGCAGAGAAAGCCCCGAAGAAACGACGAGCCCAAGCAGAACCTTCGAACGCATGATACCTCCACGAAGAGTGCCAGGCGCGAGGGCGGGCTCGCCGCGCTGCGCCGGAAGAGGAACATTCTTACAGCGCAAGGCCGGCCTCATCAAGGACGAAAAACGCTTTCGGGGCGTGGGTTTCCGCTCGTGGTTCTATTTTGAATGCACGACGGGCATTCCCATCGCTCGACGCACCTCGTCGAACGCGGCGGTGAAACGTCCGTCCTTACCGCGCAAGACGAGCGGCGGCTCGACTTCTGGAATGCGCGCCGCGTCGGGGCGGCGCATCACGTAGATCGAGAAAAGGGGGTCTTTGCCCTCGCGCGGGATGACGTCGCGGTAACGCTCGAGCACGAGGCCGGCGCCCTTGGCCGCGGCTTCGACGCGCGGGCGCTGGCGCGAGGCGGCGCAACCCACGAACGGCGCGTCTTCGGCGAGCAGGCGTGAGGCGGTGAGCGCGTAGTCCTCGACGCCCCCGCGCCATTCGAAGCGACACGGCCCGCATTGCACGCGGCTCGACTCGATCCCGGTTCCTTTGGGCAGGTACGGCGGCGTGCCCGTGACCAGGTCCGCGCCCGCGAGGCCCTCGGTTGTCGCAAGATCACGCAGATCCCCGAGACGCACGGCGCAACGATCGTCCACGCCGTTCCAGGCGAGCGATCGACGCGCGAGGCCCGCGCTCAGGTCCTGCGCCTCGACGCCCGTCACCTGTGTCTCCGGGAAACGCCAGGCGACGAAAAGGAGGACCGTGCCGATGCCGCAGCCGAGATCGATGGCGCGGCGCGGCGGGGTCTGGGCGACCTGCTCGATTGCGTACCAGGCCGTGACGAGATCGTCGGCCGACCAGCGGTGGCCGTCGACGCGCTGGAGAATGCGGAAATCACCGGCCAGGTAACAAAGGTCCTCGCCGGGGCCGGGCCAGACGTCCTCGCGATCGGGCGTCCTCGGGCGCGGTCCCGGGGCGACCCACCCGGCCGGGCGGCGCGCGGTGCGAACGATCCCCGCGGCCATCGTGGTCGGTTGGTCGGGTTCGGATGCAGGCAACATGGGCCCCCTGTCTACCACGAGGGGGCCACGACGCGCTATTCCAACGTCGCAGAAGATGTCGGCCGGATCTCAGGGCGTGCGTGGATTGACAGGGAAGGGACGATGCCCGATGCCCATGCAATGAAGAAGCGTACGCGGGCTCTCGACGTGAAACGAAAGAATCGACAAAGGAGGGCTCGATGAACATCAAACGAAGGCAGTGGCTCGCCGGGAGCGCGGCGGCGCTCTTGCCGCTGCGCGGCGCGCAGGCCGGGCCGACGCCCGTGGCTCCGCAAGCGAAGCCCACACAGGGAGCATGCCCCCTTTCGCTGAAGGACTATCAACCGAAGAGCATGCTGCACGTCCCGGAGCACAAAGTGCTGCGGGCGCGCTTCCCCGTCATCGACGTCCATACCCACTTGTCCTGGTCCGGCGGCCTGGGTGGCACGGAAAAGACGCAGTTTCTCGCGACGCCGCAGGAATTGCTTTCCGTGATGGACCGCAAGAACGTACGGACGATGTGCAACCTCACCGGCGGCACGGGCGCCGGGCTCGAGAGCACCCTTCGCGCCTTCAACACGGCCGCGCTCGGCCGGTTCGTCACGTTCACCGAACCGTCCTGGGCGCGCTTCACCGAGCCGGGCTATCCGCAGAAACAGGCGGACGAGATCGAGCGCGCAAAAAAGGCGGGCGCGCAAGGGCTGAAAGTATTGAAGACGCTCGGCCTGTACCTGCGCGAAAACATCTCGTCGGGGCCGCTGGTCGCCGTCGACGACCGGCGCTTCGATCCCATGTGGGACGCATGCGGCCGGCTGGGTATGCCCGTATCCATCCACGTCTCCGATCCCGAGGCATTCTTCCTGCCCACCGATCGCTTCAACGAGCGCTACGAGGAGCTGTCGAATCATCCCGACTGGTCGTTTCATGACCGCGATTTCCCGAGCAACGCGGAGCTCCTGGCCGCCCGCGACCGAATGCTCGCGCGTCATCCGCGTACGCGGTTCATCCTCAACCACGTCGGTCACGACGCGGAGAACCTGGCCTTCGTCGGCGAGACGCTCGACCGCTTCCCGAATACGATGGTCGAGATCGGCGCGCGAATCGGCGAGCTGGGCCGTCAGCCGCGGGCGTCGCGGAAGTTTTTCGAAAAATACCAGGACCGGATCCTGTTCGGCACCGACGCCGTC
>JANMGF010000828.1:0-1416 GCA_031374535.1 Polyangium sp. (in: bacteria) | reverse complement strand
GGCTGCTTCAGGATGAGCAGCGCAGGCACGATCGTGAGCAACGCGGGCACGAGGAGATCCTTCAACGTGCGCCCCTCGCTGCGCGGATCGTCGTGGAGGAACTTCGCGAGCGCGATGACGAGGAAGACCTTCATGAACTCGCTCGGCTGGAAGCGGAAGCTCCCGAACTCGATCCAGCGCGTCGAGCCGCGCACGTCTTTCGCGAAGATGAAGACGATGATGAGCGAGAAGACGCCGAAGGTGTAGATGACGTAGCCGAGACGCTCGAGGTGGCGGTAGTCGACCGCGACGAGGATCCCCCCGAAAATGCCGCCCAGCACGAGCCAGTAGATCTGGCTGATGTAGAGCTCGGCGCGCACGCCGGAGTAGACGCTCGTCGCGCTGTAGAGGTTGACCACGCCGAGCACCGCGATGAGCGCCGCGGTGATGAAGAGCGGCCAGTCGAAGTGATCTCTCGCGCGAGACGAGACGTCGCCGCGGATCAAGGCGCGCCTCCACGGTCCGATTTCGCCGGCGCTCGTGTGGTGCCCGGGGCGCTCACGCCGGCGCGCGGGCCACGCTCGCGGGCGAGCTCGTTGTACGCGCGGACGACCTCGAAGGCGACAGGAGCGGCGTGCTTGCCGCCAGCCCCGCCGTGCTCGACGAGGACCACGACGGCGACCTCGGGCGCGCGGGAGGGCGAGTACCCCGCGAACCACGCGTGCTCGCGGTTGAAGTACCAGACGCGCTCGGCCTCCGCGCCACGCGCGAGCTTGTGCGAGACCTGCGCGGTGCCGGTCTTTCCGGCCATGTCGACGCCGAGCACCCTCGCCTTGTAGGCGGTGCCGGCCTCCGAGTTGACGCCCGCGTAGAGCGCCTTCTGCACGAGCGAGAGGTTCTCCGGGCTCACGTCGATCTGCCGGCGTACGCGCGGCGCGAACTCCTGCACGACCGTGCCCGCGCTCGTCTCGACGGCGCGCACGATCTGCGGCTGGTACAACGTGCCGCCGTTCGCGAGCGCCGCATACGCGAGCGCGAGCTGGAGGACGGTCACGGTCGTCGCGCCTTGCCCGATCGCCGCGTTGAGGCCGAAGCCGAGCCGGAACTGACCCTTGTTGCGCAGGGTCATCCACGCGCGCGTCGGCATGCGCCCCGCCGCCTCCGCGTTCACGCCGAGGCCCGTCCTCGCGCCGAGACCATAGCGTTGGCCCATCTCGGCGATGACGTCCATGCCCACGCCGAGCTCGGCCGCGAGGCGGTAGAAGTAGACGTTGCACGACTCCGCGATCCCATGGTGGAGATCCACCGGTCCGTGGACGTGCGTGCATCGAAAAATGCGCTGGCCGAAGGCGAGCGCGCCGCGGCAGTTGCTCATGGCGCGCGGATCGATGAGCCCCTTCTCCAGCGCCGCGAGCGCGGTGAAGGGCTTGAACGTCG
>JANMGF010000813.1:0-2942 GCA_031374535.1 Polyangium sp. (in: bacteria) | reverse complement strand
AGAGCTTGCGCGGGATGGCGAACCACGGCCCGATGCACTGGCGCGGCGACCGCACGGGCGGCAATGACGAGGCCTCCGCGCAGCCGAACGACGGGACCTTCGACGAAAACGCAGCCTTCGGCAAGTTCAACGGCGCGTTCGTGGATCTGCTCGGCCGCGCTGCACAGCTCACCGACGAGGAGATGCAGAAATTCACGGACTTCATTCTCCAGGTCGCCTACCCGCCGAATCCGATCCGGAACCTCGACAACTCGCTCACCCCCGCGCAGGCGGCGGGTCGCGATTTCTTCTTCAATACGCCGATGCTCCCGGGGAACACCAGGTGCGGGACGTGCCATCCGGTCGACGCCAATGCCAACCCGAACGAGCAATTCCCCGGGTTCTTCGGGGCCGATGGAGTCTCGGGTTTCGGCGGTTCGACGCAGATCTTCAAGAACGTGCACCTGCGCGGCCAGTACCAGAAGGTCGGCATGTTCGGCTCCGCCGTCGCCTTCGGTACGGTCCCGCCCGATCCCTTCCTGGGCGATCAGATCCGTGGCTTCGGCTTCACCCACGAAGGGAGCACCCCGACGCTGTTCCAGCGCGCCTCCGTCTTCGACGCGGGCAGCGTGCCCGTCGGGATCCCCGCCACGCCCGAGGGGGAGCAGGCCAAGCGCGATATGGCCGAGTATCAGCTCGCCTTCGAGAGCAACATGGCGCCCATCGTGGGGCAACAGGTGACGCTCACCGCGACGAACGAGACGTCGGCCGGGGCCCGCATCGATCTCCTGCTCGAGCGCGCCGCCGCCCTCGAATGTGAGCTCGTGGCCAAGGGGGTTTCGGGCGCCTATTCGGAGGACGAGGTCGGGTACCTCTACATCCCCGAGCTCGATCGATTCGTCGTCGATCAGCAGTCCATCCCGCCGATCTCCGACGCGCTGCTGCGCACGATCTTCCTCGGGACCCACGAGGCGCTGACCTATACCTGCGTGCCGCCGGGCTCCGGCGTGCGTATCGGTATCGATCGTGACCTCGACGGATACCTCGACGGGGACGAGCGGCTGGTCGGGAGCGATCCAGCCAATCCCGACAGCACCCCCTGATCCGAAGTTCTGCTTCCTCGATCCGGCCGCTCGCCCGGTGCTTTTTTGTGCCACCCAAAGCCCCGATCCTTTAGGGTCGAGCGATGGGTGACGAGGGGAAGCGCGGAGGGCAGCCGGCGGACGCGTTGCAACAAAACGAGCTTTCTCTGCAGCGCGCGTTCGACGACGAGATCGTCCGGATGGAGCGCGGGGTCACGGCCGCGGCCATGGTGATGAGCGCCGTCGGGCTCCTGCTATCGGCCTATGTCGGGCTCGTCGTGGCGCCGCGGCTCGGAGTCCTCTTGGTCGGCTACAGCGCGATGATGCTGTCGTGGTTCACGTTCGTGTACGTGTGCCTCGGGCGGGGCGTGGGGACGCGGATTTTTCCGTACGTCAATCCCTTCGTCGAGATCAGCGTGCCCACGGGCGTCATCATCATCGATATTTTCAACCAGGGCGCGTATTACGCTGCCACGAGCGGTTTCCCGCTCCAGCTCTACGGCATGATGACCGCGTCGGTGGTGCTGCGCGTGCGCCCGCTCCTGCCGCTCGTGGTGGCCGCCGTGGGGGCGGCCGAGTATGCGCTCGTGTACTTGTTCCTGCTTGCGCCGCGCCTGGATGCGGCGGCGGAGGAGAATCCGGCGCTTCGCTCGGACATGATGCTGATGCGTAGCGTCGGGATCCTCATCGGCGGGCTGATGGGGGCGCTCGTGACCGCGGTCTTGCGGCGCGCCCTGGGCAAGGCGTCGCGGGGGTGGAGGAGCCAGCAGCTCTTCGGGAAATATCGTATCGAGGAGCAGCTCGCCTCGGGCGGAATGGGCACCGTGCACCGCGCGATTTATTGCCCCGAGGGCGGATTCCAGAGGCCCGTGGCGCTGAAACGAATCCACCCGCACCTGGCGCGGCACGAGAGCTTCGTCTCGCGGTTCCGCAACGAGGCCGAGCTCTCCTCGCGCCTCACGCACCAGAACATCGTGCAGGTGCTGGATTTTGGCCGCGTCGAGGACACGTATTTCCTGGCGATGGAGTTCGTCGAGGGCGCCACCTTGAGGCACGTCTGGAAGGTCTGCCAGGCGTCGCGTATCGCCTTCCCGCCGCGGCTCTGCGCGCTCCTCGGCCGGGAGATCTGCGAGGGCTTGCATTTCGCGCATCACGAGGCGCGGGACGCCGCGGGGGCGCGGATGCGGATCGTCCATTGTGATCTCAATCCGCCGAACGTGCTCATTTCCCGTACGGGGCAGGTCAAGATCCTCGATTTCGGCATCGCGCGCGCGATGGGGGAGCTCCGCGATTCGATGACCGGAAAGCTCGAGGGCAAACTGGGCTACATGGCGCCCGAGCAAGCGCGGGAGGCGCCGATCGACGAGCGTTGCGACCTCTTCGCGGCGGCCATCATCCTCTGGGAGCTCGTCGCGGGCGAGCGCCTCTTCGCGGCGGAGAGCGAAGCGTTGACCCTGCTCGCGTTGATCGACAAAGAGGTGCCCTCCGTGGGCGCGCGCCGCCCGGACGCAAAGGTTCTAGCCTGGGACGCATTTTTCCAGAGGGCGCTTTGCCGCGACCCGGCCGGCCGCTTTCAGACCGCCGGCGAAATGGGCGACGCGCTTTCTGAATTGATGAGGCTCGAAGGGGCACCCGCGGCGGATGAGCTGCGTCGATTCCTGGAGTCGTTGCCGCGCGAGGTCCGCGGGCCGGAGGTCGCGGTGGATCAAGCGCTCGAGGCGCGGCGGGAGGCGAGCACCGTGGTCGAGGGGGCGGAGGACGAGGCGACCCGGGAGGCGCCGACGTGGTCACGGGTCGAGCGAAAGAAAGAAACGGGCCTCGAGCGGGAAGGCTGATGGAAAGAGCCGCGCCCTCAAGGCACGAAGGTCGAGCAGACCGAAG
>JANMGF010000730.1:0-3846 GCA_031374535.1 Polyangium sp. (in: bacteria) | reverse complement strand
TCATCGCGTCGCCCGGCGCGAGGTGCTGCGGCTCGATCTCCTCGGGGTTCGCCGAGTACTCCTCGCCGTAGAACTTGTGCATCTTGAAGTACCACGGCATCGTCAGCTCGACCTGCACGCCACGCGCCGCGATCTCCATCGTCTCGTCGAAGCGCCCGACGAACATCCGCGACGCCTCGTCCGCGCTGTCGAGGTACACGTACGCGCCGCGCCCCTTGTCGGTCACGATATCCATGAGCCGGTCGTCGTACGAGCCGGCCGGCCCGGTACCCACGCCGACGAGGTAAATGCCCTCCTTGTCGGCGTCTTTCGACTTTTCACCGATGAAGTCGGCGTCCGTCTGCCCCACGTTCGCCCCGCCGTCGCTGATCAACACCACGCGGTTGAGCCGCCCCGCACCATCATGCTGCTCGGCGAGCTGGTACCCGGAGACGAGGCCGCTGTGCAGGTCCGTCCCGCCATTCGCCTGGAGCCCGTTCGCCAGGGCGACGACCTCCGCGTCGTTCGGCCCCGTCACCACGTGCCCGCTCATCACGACGTTGTTGCCCGTGTTCCACGTGACGGCATTGACGACGTACCCTCGGCGAGGTTCGCGGCGATCGCCTTCACCGCCGCCCGCTCACGCTCGATGCCGGGCCCACTCATCGAGCCCGAGATGTCGAGCACGAACGTCACCGTCATCGGGCGCCGCGGCTTGACGGCGTCGAAGGCGCGCACAGCGATCTGGAAATCGAAATCCCCCGCGACGGCGGTGCTCCCGAGCTCGGGGACCAGCGAGAGCTTTCCAGTAGCCGGCGCATCGTACGCGATACGATAATAATTGAGGAACTCGTACGTGCGGATCTCCTGGGCCATCGGCTCGATGCCAATGCCGATGAGCTCGCGCACGTGGACGGGGGAACCCATCGAATTGGAATCGTCGGCCGAGAGATACAGGACGACCGGCTTCGAGTCGTCGATCCCAGCGCACGTGAACTCCGGATCGGCGTCCGCGCCCCCGTCGAGCCCGCCCACGGGCGGCACCGCCGGATCGTCCGGCGGCGGCGCCCCCGGGAATTCGCCCACGCCCCCGCCCTCATTGAATCCGCCGCCGCCGCTGCCGCCCACGCCGGGACCCACGGAGGCCCCGGGCCCTCCGCCTTCGCCAAAACCACTTCCACCATTCATGCCGTCACTCACGGCGAAACACGCGGCGAGGCCCCCGCCGAGCGAAGCAAAGACCAGAGGAAGGACGGCAAACGGGAGCAGGGATCGGTATCTCATGGGAAACCTCCGAGGCTAGGGGAAGCCATGCCCAGCAAGGGACATGCCCATGCGCAGGAAGCGTGATTCCCGCGACAAAATCTCGCTATCTCTTTAACATCCCATGGCCCACGCTGGCACAAATCCGCGTCGGTTGTCGCTACGCGCCGAGCTCGCGCCCGAGCTCCATCGTCCGCGCATTCTCGGGCACGCGTTCGAGGAAACTCTCCCGCAGCGCCGCGTCCGTCATTCGATTCGCCCGCGCAAAGAGCCGCGTCCGCGCCTGGAAAATCGAATGTTTCGCGCTCGCCGCGCTCCCCGACGCGAGCAGCGCCTCGGCATACACCAGCCGGAGCAACGCCTCGCCCTCCTCCATGCCCCCGAGCGAAGCAAAAAGGCCCATCGCCGCGCCCACGATCCCGAGCCCCGAAGGCCAGTTTCCTTGCGCGAGCAGCGCCCGCGCCCACGCCGCCAGCGCGAACGCCCGGAGCGGCCCTATCGGCGCGAGCGCCTCCGCCGCGCTCTCGGCCTCGATCTCCGCCGCCTCCGGATCCCCGCGAAGGAGCCGCAAACCGGACAGGTAGATACGCGCCCGTCCCTCCTGCCGCCGATTCGATTGTTGCACGAAATCGGCGATCGCCTCGCGCACGTGCCGCTCGCCCTCCTCGAACGCCCCGCGCGCCGCCAGCGCAGGCCCGAGGTTTTGCTTCGCCAGCGCCGCCACATTGTGCAGCCCGAGCCGCCGCGCCTCGCCGGAGAGCTCGACCAGATCCCGCTCCGCCTCCGCGAACAGCCCGATCTGGATCCTCGCGTGCGCCGCGTTCACCCGCCCGACGTACGCGTCCCGGCGGTTGCCCGTCGCCTGAAATGCGGGAATGCTCCGCTCCGTCGCGATCAGCGCCGCCGCCGGATCACCCCCGCAGAGAGCCCGCGAGGCGTGTAATGCATAAAGCCGCCCCGCCACCCCCTGATCCCGCTCCGCAATGGGCCACGCCACCTGCCCGAGCTGCCCGATCAGCGCCTCGGCCGCCGCATGTTCCCCCGCGTGGAGCAACGACGACGCCACGTGCGCCACCGCGCTCACCGCCGGCGCCGACCCACGTAATGCCTCCTCGCCCGACGCGCGCACCTCCTCCGCGAGCGCGACGAGCCGCTCCTTGTGCCCGAGCCGACCCAGCATCGACGCCGCCGTCGCCGCCGCCGCATACCAGGAACCGCTGCCCGAAAGCAGGGCCTTCATCGCCGCCGCCGCGCGTTTCTCGGCCTCGGACGCCTCCCCGAGCCAGCGATAGGCCTCCGCCTGGACCCACGCGAGCTCCCCGAGCACCTCCCCGGAAGCCCCCCGCGCCCCCTTTTCGGCCCGCTCGATCGCCGCCCGAAAATCATTGCCCTCGAGCGCCTGCTCCGCCGCCCGCCGGTACCACGACGCCGCCCGCCCCGGCGCCCCGCCGCGCGCGTAATGTTCGGCCATGACAACCGCGTCCCGCTCCCCGGCCTCCTCCAGCCACGCCCCCGCGAGCTTGTGCCCGAGCGCGCGATCCGCCTCCGTCAGCGCCGCATACGCCGCCTCCCGCACGAGCGCGTGCCGGAAAGCATACTCTTCCTGCGCTGGAAACCGGCTCGCCCCGCGCTTCACCACGAGCTCCCGCGCGCACAGATCCTCCAGCATCGGCGCGAGCGTGTCCTCCCGGCTCCCCTCGCCGAGCAAGGCCGCCGCCCCGCCCCGCCAGAACACCTGCCCGAAGACGCTCCCCGCCCGCAGAAGCCGCCGCACCTCGGGATCGAGCGCGATGAGCCGCGCCTCCACCATGGCGAGCACCGTCTCCGGCAGCTCCGCGGCGTGCCCGCTCGTCGCCGCGCGAATCAACTCCTCCAGGTAAAACGCATTGCCCCCGGCCCGCTCCACGAGCCGCGCCACCGTCTCGTCCGAGATCCGATCCCCGAGCACCTCCCGCACGAGGTTCGTCGCCGCCTTTTTCGAGAGCTCCTTCAATCGGATCTCCTGCAAAGGCCGCCCCTCCCAGAGCCGCGGAAACACCTCCGGCAAATCGGGCCGCCCGAGCGCCAGCACGAAGATCGGCCTCTCGGGCAGGCTCCGCAAAAGATCGTCGACGAGCTTCACCGTCGGCCGATCCCCCCAGTGCAGATCCTCGAGGATCAACATGGCCGGCCTCTCGGCCGTCTCGGCGCGCAAGAGATCCTCCCACGCCGCCCGGATCTGATCCCCCATCAGCAAGGGATCCCGCCGCGCCGCGAGGAGCTCGATGCTCGCCTCGTCCGCCGGCAAAACCCCCGCGAGAGGACCAAGAAACATCACCGCGCGCTCGAGCTCCTTGCCCGCGAGGTTCCGCCCGAGCCGCGCGCGCAGCCGCTGCCGCTGCACGTCGAGGGGCGCGCCTCCCGACAAACCCGCCTGCCCGCGCAACATCTGCCCCACCAGCGCGAAAGGCGAGTTCTGGCTCATCGGATCGCCCTGCCCGACCCAGATGCCGATCGAATCGTGATTCTCGCGCAATTTCCGCAAAAGCTCGTGCCGGAGCCGGCTCTTGCCCATGCCCGGCGGCGCCAGGACCACCGCCGCGCGCGAGAGCGGCTCGTCGAAAC
>JANMGF010000718.1:0-3148 GCA_031374535.1 Polyangium sp. (in: bacteria) | reverse complement strand
GGACCGCGGGCGAAAGCGCGCAAGCGCGCTTTCGCCCGGGATCACGTCGCCACCTGAGCCGTCGACGCTGCGGTCTTGACTGGCACCCACGTCGCTGGTCTTGAACGGGCCCGTTGGATGAACTGCGCGTTGCGCAGTTCATCCCCCCGGTCCAGGCCGTGCCTGGTCCGGGTCCAGGGGTGGACAACCCCTGGTGGGGTCCGGTGTGAAACCCCGGCGGCGCGCCCCCCATAAAACACCCTCTCACTTCACCGGCCTTGTCGCGGTCGACCCTCCGCGGAGCGCGTTGACCAGCACCTGAAACGGCAAGCTCAGGGCCACCAGGTCGAGCTGCGCGCTGACCACGATCGACGTTTCCTGCGAGGCACCCAGCCCGTACCGAAACTGCGCGAGCAACCCGAACGCCATCACGTACGAGGCGTGGAAGTTGTAGCTGCGGCTCCCCCAGAAGAGAGCGCCGGCCACGCCTGGCTCCAGCCCTTGCGCGGGTGCCCAACGCCCGTACCCGCCGACTGAAAGCACGAGGGGCAAGGCCTGGAGGACGGGAAAGAGAGTCGAGACCCCCGCCCCGAACTGCACCTCGTCGAAGGCGTGCGTCGCGACCTCCAGGTAGGGTCCCGCCCCGAAGTCGGTGACCTTGCTCCGGCCGAAGAGCACATCGCCCCGCAGCCCGAGGTGGAACACCGTCTCGTCCCAGATCTTGCGATCGAGCCCTCGTCCCGCCGCGCCGATCGTCAACCCCGCCGTTCCCTGCGGCTCGGCCCGCGCCTCCCCCCCAACCCCCAGGAGCCCGGCGAGCACCGTCGCCGCAACCAGGCCCCTTCGCACGAGGCGACCCCATCCCCGCCAGACACCCCGGACGCAAGGCCGGCTGCTTTCCATGGTCTTCCCATCGCCCAGCGTCCCCAGCAGGTCAAGCAAAGCGCCCAACAGATGAGCCGGCGCCCATTTCATGGTAGCGTCCCGGCCGCATGGGTGGCCGTCAGGTCCAGCTCCGTATTGGAGGCCAGACGTATCGCGTCGTGACCACAGCGTCCGATGACGAGCTGCACCACCTCGCTCACATCGTGGAGGAGAAACTCGTCCAGGTCGCCGGCCCGGGTCGCATGGTGAATCCCCAGGCGCTCCTGCTCGCCGCCCTCGCGCTCGCCCACGACCTCGAAGAGGAACGCGCACGCCATACCGACCAGCTCGTGCGCACACGAACCGCCTTTGGTCGAATGCTCGAACGGGTCGACGCGGCGCTTGGCACCCTCGAGCCGGGGGCGGACGCGGTACCCGAGGAGGACGAGCGATGACCGAGCTCGGCGCCCTTCACCACCTGGCGGCGGAGATCACGGCGCTCGATCAGGCAGGCCTGCTCCGAAAGCCGAACGCCCCACCACCGGCGGGATGCCTGATCCTCTGCTCCAACGATTACCTCGGGTACGGCACCGACCCCTGGCCCGCCACCCCCGATGTCCCCTCCGGCGCCGGGGCCTCGCGCCTCATCAGTGGGCAACACGCGGAACATGCGGCCGCCGAGCAAGCGGTCGCGCGCTGGCTCGGGTTCGAGGCGGCGCTGCTTTTTTCCTCCGGGTATGCGGCGAACGTCGGGACGATCTCGGCCCTCGCCCGCCCCGGGGACGTCATCGTCTCGGATGCCTTGAACCACGCCTCGATCATCGATGGGTGTCGGCTGTCGGGCGCCAAGGTCGTGGTCGTTCCCCATCGGGACGCCGCGGCCGCCGAGGTTGCCCTCGAGCAGGCGCAGGGCGCGCGGCGTCGATGGCTCGTCACGGAGTCGTACTTCAGCATGGATGGCGATTCGCCCGACCTCGTTCGGCTGCGTGCTGCTTGTGACCGATGGGACGCCGCCTTGCTCGTGGACGAGGCCCACGCGGTTGGCATCCTCGGGCCTGCGGGTCGAGGGATCGCTGCAAATGTCGGGGTTCGGCCGGATGTCGTCGTGGGGACGTTGGGGAAGGCGATCGGGCTCCAGGGCGCGTTCGTGGCCGGTCCGATGGTGCTTCGTACGTGGCTCTGGAACCGGGCGCGTAGTTTCGTGTTCTCGACCGGGATCAGCCCGGCCCTCGCCGTGGCCATTCGCCATCGTGTCACCCGGGTTGCGGCTGACGACGAGGCGCGGGCTCGTCTGGAGGAGGTCACCGACCGCCTGCGCGCCGGCCTTGCCTCCGTCGTGGGGGATGCGCTCCTGCCTTCCCACGGCCCCATCCTCCCTTGCCTCGTGGGTGCTCCTGAGGACGCCGTTCGGATCTCCCTTGGCCTTCGCGAGCGAGGGGTCCTCGTGTTGGCCATTCGCCCGCCGACCGTGCCGTCGGGCACCTCGCGCCTTCGTGTCACGGCGCATGCGCGTCTCACCGAGGCGGACATCACGCGTATCGTCGCGGCCTTCGCCGAGGGCTGGCGTCGATGACCCGCATTGTCGTCGTGGGAACCGGCACCGGCATCGGGAAGACCCATGCCGGCGTGGCGCTCGTGTCCGCCCTGGCCTCCGCCGGCATCTCGGTCGTGGGCCTCAAGCCGATCGAATCCGGCGTGCCTTCAGGGTCCTCGGAAGCGACCGACGCCTCCGCCCTCGCGGCCGTCAGCACGTTTCACGTGAAACATCCTCCGCCCTACGCCCTCCCCGATCCGGTCTCGCCCCACCTGGCCGCGCGTCGTGCGGGGATGGCGATCGACCTGGGTCGCGTGGCGGCGTGGGTGGACGCGCATGCGGAGGCTTCGGTCCTGGTCGTGGAGACGGCGGGGGCGCTCCTGTCGCCGCTGGGGCCGGGGCGGACGAACCTGGACCTGGTTCGGGTGGTGCGGCCTGACCACGTCCTGCTCGTGGCCGTCGATCGGCTCGGCGTGCTTCACGATGTGGCGGTGACGTTGCACGCGTTGCGGACGCTCGCGGCGGAGCTGCCGGCGCCGACGTTGATCCTCCAGCCGCCGGCGGTGGCGGATGCGTCGACGGGGACGAATGCGGAGGAGCTCGTGGGGTTGGGGATCACGCCCGCGGTGGTGCTGTTTCCGCGGGGCGAGCCTACGGCGGTGGAGACGAGGGAAGCCGCGCGCCGCGTTTTCTTGGCGCTCGGCCTCCCGGCGAATGCTCCCTGAGAGGGTGTTCCAGTGCGTCGCGCCCCGGGGTTTCACCCCGGACCCC
>JANMGF010000689.1:0-3117 GCA_031374535.1 Polyangium sp. (in: bacteria) | reverse complement strand
GGATCGAAGATCTCCGCGAGGATATTGGGATCCACGCCGGGCCCGGTGTCTCCGATGGAGAGCCACGCCTCGCGCTCGTCCGCAAAGACCTTGGCCCGGAGAGCGCCGCCCTGGGGCATCACGTCGAGCGAATTGACCACGAGGTTCAGCACCACCTGCTTGAGCTTCTCGACGTCGCCGATCGCGACGACGCCTGCCGCGAGCTCCCGCACGAGCTCGATCCCGTGCGCGGCGATCGCCTCGGCCTCGAGGTCGAGCACTTCGTCCACGACACGCCCGAGGTCGAGGGGCTCACGTTGCGGCGCCCTCGGCCGCGCGAGCTCGAGGAAATCCGTGAGCAGACGCTCGAGCCGCTTGATTTCGCTCTCCACGATACGAACCCGGACCCGCATCGGATCCCGCACCGCCGGGGCGTCGAGGCGCTCGATGCCACGCGCGAGGAGGTGCAGCTCGAGCACGGCGGCGTTCAGCGGATTGCGGATCTCGTGGGCGAGGCCAAGCGCGAGCGGGGCCATCGCGTTCAAGGCCTCCGCGTCGGCCGCGCGACGCTCGAGGGCGCGACGTTCGGTCACGTCGATGCCGATGCCGTAGACGAGGTCGATCCGCTTGCCCGAGCCACGCACCGCGCTGAGATGCCAGCGCACGCGGCGGATCGCGCCCATGGCGTCACGCACGCCGACCTCGACCTCGCTCGCCGAGCCGCCGTCGCGCACGGCGACGAACGCCTGCCAGAACCGCTTTTTGCTGTCGTCGTCGAGGATGTTCTCGGGCAAACCTCCCCCGAGGGCGGACTCGACGGAGACGCCCGTCATGGCGGCGAGGCGGGGGTTCCAGAGGGCGACGTCGCCGGACGCGTCGAGGCCCACGATGAGCACGTCCGCCGCGTCCACGATGGCCCGGTAGCGTCGCTCGAACTCCGCGCGCTCGCGCTTCAAGGCGACCTTCTCGAGGGCCTGCGCGACGGTGGAGATGAGCTCGGCCGGGCGGAAGTTCTTCAGGATGAACGCGAAGGCGCCGGCGCGCAGGGCGGCGATGGCCGTATTGACGGTGGCGTTGCCCGTGACGAGGACGACCTCGCCGTGCGGGCAAGCCTCGCGCAGGGGGCCGATCAGGTCGACGCCGCTGCCGTCGGGCAGCTTGACGTCGACGACGGCGACCTCGAACCCGTCCTGGCGTGCCCGTTCGAGCGCCTCGGCGCCGGCTTCGGCGAGCGCGACCTCCACGTCGAGCTCGGGATCCCCTTCGAGGACGTCGCGTAAGTTCTTCGCCAGGCTCTGGTTGTCGTCGACGATGAGGATTCGTGCTCGCAATTTCCCGCGCCTCCGCTGTCCTATCCCTATCATTGTGGTACAAGCCGCGCCGCCATGCGGTTCGTCGACGAGTGTAGGGTCAAGGTGGTAGCGGGCAGCGGGGGCAACGGCTCCGTGGCCTTCCGCCGTGAAAAGTACATCCCTTTCGGGGGTCCCTCGGGGGGCGACGGGGGTCGAGGCGGGGATGTCGTGCTCGTCGGTGACGAAGGGATGAGCACGCTGCTCGACTTCGTTTACGCGCGGACGATCGAGGCGGACCGGGGCGAGCACGGCCAAGGATCGGACTGCCACGGGCGCGGCGGCGAGGATCGGGTCGAGCATGTGCCGCTCGGGACGCAGATCTACGACGCCGAGACGGGCGAGCTCATCGCCGACGTGACGGCGAACGAGCAACGCGTGATCGTGGCGCGCGGCGGCAAGGGCGGCCGGGGCAACATCCACTTCAAGAGCGCGGAGGAGCGGGCGCCGCGGCGGGCGGAAAAGGGCGAGGCGGGCGAGGAGCGGGAGCTGCGGCTCGAGCTCAAGGTGCTGGCGGACGTGGGGCTCGTGGGGTTCCCGAACGCGGGCAAGAGCACGTTCGTTTCGTCGGTGTCGAAGGCGCGGCCGAAGATCGCGGACTACCCGTTCACGACGCTGACGCCCTCGCTCGGGGTGGTGGAGATCGGCGGCGGGAGACGTTCGGGCGGTACCCATTTCGTGATCGCGGACATCCCCGGTCTCGTGCCGGGCGCGAGCGAAGGCGTGGGGCTCGGGATCCGATTCTTGCGGCACCTCGAGCGCACGGGAGCGCTTTTGCACCTCGTGAGCCTCGATCACGGCGAGGGTCGTGATCCGTTGAAAGATTATCGAGCGATCCGGAAGGAAATCTCGAAGTATAGCGAGGCGCTCGCGGGGCGGCCGGAGATCGTGGCCCTGTCGAAGGCGGATCTGCCGGAGGTGAAAGAGGCATACCCGGCGCTGCGAAAACGCTTCAACCGGGCGAAAATCGAGCTTCACCTCGTGAGCTCCGCGACGGGGGAAGGCGTGCCGGAGCTGATTGCCGCGTTGTGGCAAATGGTGACCGAAAGCCGAAAGTCGCCGCCGTCCGTGACGGAGGTGTGACATTCCTCGAAAAAAGAAGCGCCTCTTGCTGTCCGGAGGGCGCACCTCGATACTGCTCGAGCCCGTCCAGGGCGGGCAGGAAGAGGGCTTTCGATGGATGTCTTTCGGTTTTCGATCGGTGCTTTCACGGCGCTCCTGATCTCCGCATGCGGCTCGGGGGGCGGCGCGTCGAATAGCGAGGGTGCGGGGGGCGCGGGGGCGTCCGGCGGCAATGGCGGCGCGGGCGCGACGGGCGGCGACGGGGGGACGGGCGGCGGGCCCATCACGCCGCCGGCGGCCGATCGGAATGTGGTGACGTACGCGGGGAGCGCGAAGGCCGAGAATTTCTCGGCGGTGATCGCGCTGAGCGACGGATCGATTCTGGTGGGCGGGAGCGCCGAGGATCTCGACTGGGTGCCCGCAGGCGTGCCGCGGGGGGAGCTCTCGGCGGGGACCATCAACTCGAATGCAGCGGGCAAGATCGCGTTCCTGATGCGCCTCGGGAAGGATCTCGAGACGATCCAGCAGGTGGTATCTTTCCCGGCGGGCACGGTGCGCGACGTGCGGCGCATCCGGACGACGAGCTTGCCCGGACAACCGACGGGCGCCATTTACATCTCGGGGAGCCGCGACGTCGCCGATCCGATGCAGGACGGGTATTACATCGCAAAGCTCGCCGGCAATTTCGTGGACGGAAAGGACGTCTCCGTCGCGTGGACGTACGACG
>JANMGF010000675.1:0-1624 GCA_031374535.1 Polyangium sp. (in: bacteria) | reverse complement strand
CACGGCTATCGCCAGCGCGTCGGGCTCGCCCAAGCGCTCGTGCACGATCCGCCGATCCTCATCCTGGACGAACCCACGAGCGATCTCGACCCCAACGAAAAGGCCGAGGTCATCAAGTACATCCAGGAGATCGGCAAGGAGCGCACGATCCTCCTCTCGACGCACAACCTCTCCGAGGTCGAGCAGGCGTGCGCGCGGGCGATCATCGTCTCGAAGGGCCGCATCGTGGCGGACGGTCCGCTCGAGGAGATCCGCGGGAAAACCGGCAAGGTCCGCTACGTGCTCACCGTGCACGAGAAGCGCGTCTACGAGGGAGGCCCCGCGAAGAAGGCGCCGAGCGCCGAAGAGGTGCAGGCGATCCTCGAGAAGCTGCCCGGCGTGACGAGCGTGGTGGAGCTGCCGACGGACGATCGCGCGCACAGCTTCCAGCTGATGGGCGCGCAGGACGGCGACATCCGGCCCGAGATCTTCCAGCTCGTCGTGTCGAAGGGCTGGCTCTTGCTCGAGATGCGCCGCGAGGCGCAGAAGCTCGAGGACGTGTTCAAGGCGCTCACGAAGAACGACGAGCGCCGCGATCGCGGCCGTCCCGTGGCCGAAGAGGACGAGGACGAGGCCTCTGCCGCGGAGGACGAAGACGAGGACGAGGACGAGGACGAAGACGAGTCCGAAGAGTCCGAAGACGAGTCCGATGAGGACGCGTCCGACGAGGACGAGGACGAAGACGAGTCCGAAGAGGACGACAAGAAGAAGAAGGGCTGACGCCGATGGGCACAACATTCATCATCGCGAAGCGCGAGTTCCGCTCGAACTTCGACTCGACGCTGGCCTACGTCGTGATCTGCCTCGGGCTGATCCTGCTGGGCTTCGTCTTCTTCTACATGGGCGGCGGGTTCTGGCAGCAGGACAGGGCCTCGCTCCTCGCGCTCTTCGCGCAGGCGCCGCGGGGTTTGTCCTTCCTGGTCATCCCCGTCGTCACGATGCGCCTGCTCGCCGAGGAGAAGCGCTCGGGCACGCTCGAGATGCTGATCACCCTGCCCGTGAAGGATCACGAGGTGATCCTGGGCAAGTTCCTCGGGGCGTGGGGGCTCGTGCTCCTGCTCATCGCCTCGACGCTCCTCTACCCGCTCATGATGTTCCGGTTCCCCTGGGATCTCGGGCCCCTCGACATGGGCCCGGTCTACTCGGGGTACCTCGGCCTCGTGCTCTACAGCGCGGCGGCCGTCTCGATCGGGCTCTTGATCTCGGCGCTCACGGAGAGCCAGACCGTCGCGTTCCTCGTGACGTTCGTGACGCTCTTCGCGCTCCACATGGTCGGCAGCGTGGCCGACAACGTGCCGTGGCCCTGGGCGCGCGAGGTCATCTCGTTCATCAGCTTCGACACTCGCCTCGTGCCCTTCGCGAAGGGCATGCTCAACACCCGTGACATCGTCTACTTCGTCTCGATCGCCGTGGGCTGCCTGATGGCAGCGTTCCGCGCGCTCGAGCGCAGGAAGTGGGCGTAGGAGGAACGCCATGGAGCGCAAGACCAAGGCGAAAGCGGCTACCGGCGTCTACCTTTTGCTCGTCGCGTCGATCCTCGTCGTCGCGAACGTCATCTCGTTCGGCGCGTACAAGCGCTTCGACG
>JANMGF010000647.1:0-8121 GCA_031374535.1 Polyangium sp. (in: bacteria) | reverse complement strand
CACCGCCACCATCGTCAAGGGTGAGGCGGGTCGACCGGCCCGTACCCTCCTCGACTAACCGGATGTCGTTCCGGTGATCAAGGGCCCCGGCCGACGATGAACAGGCCCCCGCTGTCGTCGAGCCCGCCGTCGCAACCGTCCCCTTACCGCTACCTCGGTCGCGGTGGGGGCGAGCGACCCGTGCGCGTGCAGATCATCATTGCCCTCGTGGCGGGGATGATCCTCGTTGCCGTGCCGCTGTACCTCTGGCGCAGGCCGAGGCCCGAGTCGATCCCCTCGGCCGACGCGGCCGTCGCGGACGCAGGGACGTCTTCTGACGCGGGTGCCCCGGTTTTCGTGGTCGACGCGGGCCCGCCGCCGGTCACGCTTTCCGCGTTCACCACCATCCGCTGCGAAAACCCCGGGCCTGGCAAGACCTCACCCGAGAGGTGTGATCACGTTCCCTTCTTCGAAGACGGCCTTGCCCGCGCCATCCGCGAGAACACAGCGTGTGCGCCCATCGGAAAGTCGCAGACCACCGTGAGCTTCGTCCTGGAAATGGACTTCCGCGCGAAGAAGACGAACCTCTTCGTCGGCAAGTCGTCGAGCATCAAGCGCGACAAGGCGAAGGAGCTCCTCCGTTGCGTCAAGCGCGCCATGCCGAAGCCCGACTGGCCCACGATTCCGCACCAGTACGTTCGCTACAAGGTGAACGTCGTCGCCACGTATCCGCCCGCGGACGGCAAGCTCTCGCTCTAGCGGTCGGTCTTTCGATTTCGTTCTCGTTCTCGTTCTCGTTCTCGATCTCGTTCTCCTTGCCACGCGCATGGGCGGCCGAGACGAATGACGAAGCGTTGCCGCCGCCGTCGTACTCGCCGTACGAGCGCGAGACCATCAAGCAAGTCCTCGCCGCTCGGAAGAAGACGCTCGACGAGTCGCCCGAAGGCAAGATCATCGAGGCCGTCGACATCGTCCCGCTCGACGTCATCGAACAGCGCGATCCGGTCCCGAACTTCCTCAACATCTTCCACGTCACGTCGCGCTCGTACGTCGTCCGCCGCGAGGTCCTCCTCGAGCCGGGGCAAGCGTACAGACAGGAGCTCGCCGACGAGACCGGTCGAAACCTGCGCAACATCCCGCAGTTCTCGCTCGTGCTCGTGTTCGCGGCGCGCGGCAGCAAGGAAGGTCGCGTGCGGCTCGTCGTCGTCACGAAGGACGTCTGGAGCCTGCGCGTCAACATGGGCTTCCGCTTCGCCTCCGGCCGCTTCGAGTACCTGCTCGTTCAGCCGAGCGAAGAGAACCTCTTCGGCACCCATCACTCCGCCGCCGTCGAGGCGTACATCCAGCCCGAGACCTACGCCCTCGGCGCTCGCTACACGATCCCGCGCATCGGAGGCAGCCGCGTGCTCCTTCGCGCCGAGACGAACGTCGTCATGAACCGCGAGAGCGGCAAGCCCGAAGGCTCCTTCGGATCGTTCACGTATGGCCAGCCCCTCTACTCCACCCGCGCCGACTGGTCCTACCTCGCGCAGATCGTGTGGCGGTACGAGATCGATCGCCGCTACGTCGGCGGCAAGCTCGCCTCCTTCGACGCGAAGTCTACCGAGGAAGACGACGCGATCCCCTTCCGCTATCGCGCCGACGTGCTCGGGGGCTCGTACACGATCACCCGCTCGTTCGGCCGGCGCACGAAGCACGACTTCAGCACCGGCGTCGAGGCGACCCGCCGCGTCTACCGCGAGGACGACCTCTCCCGCTTCGCGCCCGAAGCCACGCGTGACTTCGTCGCCTTCGGCGTGCCCCGCAGCGACACGCGTATCGGCCCCTTCGCCCAGCTGCGCGCCTACTCCACGCGTTTCATGCGCGTGCTCGACTTCAACACGCTTGGCCTGCAGGAGGACATCCGCCTCGGCCACGACGTCATTCTGCGCGTCTACCCCGTCCTCCGCGGCCTCGGATCGAGCCGCGACTTCATCGGCTCCTCGCTCTCGGCGAGCTACACGGTCCCGCTCGGCGACGGCATCGCTCGTGTCTTCGCCGAGACCATCCTCGAGGCCGAGCCGCGCCGCATCGCCGACGCATCGCTCGAAGCTGGCGCACGTATCCAGACGCCGCGCACCGGCATCGGCCGCCTCGTCCTCGACACCCGCATCCTCCGTCGCGTCCACAACTACATGAACCGGCGCTCCGTGATCGGCGGCGACACCCGGCTTCGCGGCTACACGACGCTCGCGTACATCGGCTCCGACGTCCTCACGTACAACCTCGAGTACCGCGCGCGGCCTTTCCAGCTCTGGTCCTTCCAGCTCGGCCCCGTCGCTTTCCTCGACGCCGGCGACGCCTTCGACGGCTTCGAGGAGATACGCATGAAGCACTCGGTCGGCGTTGGCCTGCGCGCCGTCTTCCCGCAGCTCGATCGCTCCGTCATGCGTATCGACTGGGGCTTCCCGCTGACCCGCGCCGCTGCCCCCGAAGGCCCCTTTCCGGGTCAGTTCGTCGTCACCTTCCAGCAAGCCTTCCCGATGCCGCAGGTCCCTCTGCGCGCGTCCGACCTCTAGGGCCGCGCGCGCTCTGTCGCTCGGATCCGCGCGACGTGTCGATCGAACGCCGCGCGTAGCGCCTCGGGCACCGGCTCTTTCGCGACCTCCTCCAGCGTGGCCTCGCGCGCACGACCTGCGTGGAGCGCGTGCCATGTCCTCTCCAGCGCGCGCCTGACGCGCGTCACGTCGTCCACCGGCGCGTCCTTCGGCGTGCGCAGCGGCGTGTCTGCGCGGCGCGTGTGAAACGCGATCGCGGCCTCGGAGCGCGCGCGGTATCGCCCGGCCTCGAACGTCGCCACTTCCAGGAACGTGGGCCGGAGTGGATCGTCCTCGGGCACGGCCACGCGCCCCACGAGATCGATACGCCCGTCCTCGTCGACATCGGCGACCTCCGTCGGCACGAGCGTCATCTCCACCTCGTACGCCGCCGATCCCGTCGCGAAGACCCGGTGCACTTCGAGCGAGCCGTTGCGCCCTCGCAAGACGACGTCGAGGGCGCCATCCCCGTTGAGATCCGTGAGCGCACGGAACGCGCCGTCCTCGAACCCACCACGCGCGCCAGGCACGAGCGCTGGCACGAGCTCCGTCGCATGATCGACCGCGTCGCTCGGACCGACCGCCAGCACGACGCCGTGCGCGGTGGCCGCACGCACCGCATATTTTCTCGTTCCGAGCACATCGGCGCCCTCGTACCCCCGCACGACCACGGCCCCGCCCCCGCGTGGCAGCTCTGCGCGGACCTCCGAGGTCCGAACGATGCCGAGCGCCGCCGTCTCCGCGTCGATCGCGGAGAGCTTCACCTCGATGTCGGGTGGCGCGGCGAATGCGGTGATGGGCGGCATTCCGCCTCCTCCCCAGGGCGAGACCCGGTGGTCCGAGGTGCACCCGGTGAAACTCATCGCCACGAGGACGAAGTAACGCGCGGCCTTTTCTGCTACCGTTCCGCCTCGCATGCGCCTCCTGATCGCTGACAAGATGGACACCCAGGCGCTCGATGAGCTCCGCATCCTGGGTGTCGAGATCATTTCTCGACCGGAGCTTACCAAGGACACGTTGCCTTCTGCCCTCGAGGGCATCGGGATCCTCGTCGTCCGTTCGACCGAGGTCACGGCGCGCGCCATCGAGGCGGGTCGCCAGTTGAACCTCATCGTGCGCGCGGGCGCTGGCGTGAACACCATCGACGTCACCGCAGCGAGCGCGCGCGGCATCTACGTCGCGAATTGCCCCGGCAAGAACGCGATCGCCGTCGCCGAGCTGACGATGGGCCTCGTGCTCGCGCTCGATCGCCGCATCGTCGATGCGACGGCCGATCTACGGGCAGGCAAATGGGAGAAGGGCAAGTACGCGCAAGCGCAGGGGCTCTACGGAAGGCGCATCGGCGTCGCGGGGCTCGGCGCGGTGGGCCGTGATGTCCTTTCGCGCGCGCGGGCGTTCGGCCTCGAGCCTCATGCCTGGTCGCGCTCGCTCTCGCCGAACAAGGCCCAGCGGCTCGACGTCGGCTTTGCTCGTACGCTCGAGGAGCTGGCCGCGCGCTCCGACGTGCTCACGATTCACTTGCCGCTCGACAGCCGGACGCGTGGCATCGTCGGTCGCAAGGTGCTCGAGGCGCTGCCGGACGGGGCCATCGTGGTGAACACGGCGCGCAGCGAGGTGATGGATTACGAGGCGCTCGAGGAGGCCATCACGAAGAAGGGGTTGCGCGTCGGCCTCGACGTGTTCCCGAACGAGCCTGATCGCGGCGCCGGGACGATGGAACCGCGCATCTTCGGCCGGGGCCTCGTCTACGGCACGCCGCACATCGGCGCGTCGACCGAGCAGGCGCAGCGGGCGATCGCCATGGAGACCGCGCGTATCATCCGCGCCTTCATGACCGAGGAGGACGTGCCGAACGTGGTGAACATTTGCGCCACGTCGCCCGCTCGGTACGCGGTCGTGATCCGGATGATGGACAAGGTGGGTGTCCTGGCGAATACGCTGAGCGTGCTCAAGCGCCATGGCATCAACATCGAGGAGATTTCGAACACCGTCTTCGACGGCGCGCTTGCGACGTGTACGAAGATGCGGGTCTCCGGGCGGCCGAGCGACGCTTGCATGAAAGAAATTGCTGCGTTCGACGAGGTCCTCCACGTGGACGTGGTATCGTTGCCGAACCTCGCCTAGCGAGGATGAGCCCGGCCCGGAGAATCGGCTTTGTTTCGACCAGCGCTGATTTTCCCGGGCTTCTCGCTCGTGCGCGGTGGGCGTCCATGCCCCCTTGCGTATCCGCCCGTGTTCGTTTAGAGTCACCCCGACAAAACTAGGCGGATCCGCGGAGCCGGATTCCCAAGTTTGGGAATCGGCTCTTTTTTTTCGCTCGGGCCCTCGCGCCGCGATCGCCCGGGGCGAAGACGGAGCCCGCCCTGCGGGGCCTTGGCCCGTCCTCTCTGGCATGCAGCAACCACCGAACGAGCAACCCACCAAGACGAAGATCGTCGATCTCGACCGCATCCGCGCGGTCGTGGGTCCTGTGCTTTCGACGCACGGCGTATCGCTCTTCGATGTCGAGTGGTTCACCGACCAGGGGACGTGGACCTTGCGCCTGACGATCGAGCGCGAGAACCCGTCGGATCCCTCGGATCCGAGCGGTGGTGTTTCGCTCGAGGATTGCGCGGAGGTCTCCCGCGACGCCTCGGCGGCGCTCGATGATGTAGAGGACGTGATCCCGCACCATTACAGCCTCGAGGTGTCCTCGCCCGGGCTCGAGCGCAAGCTTCGCAACGAAGCGGATTTCCGTCGTTTCCGGGGCAGGTTGGCGCGCGTGAAGCTCGCCCGCCCCGCCTCCGACGGCCAGAGCCTTCTCCGTGGTGATCTGGCGGAAGCGCCGGACGAAACGATCGCCGTCATCGTGGACGGCAAGCGGATCGAAGCGCCCTTCGCGGACGTCGTGGAGGCGCGACTCGTATTCGAGCTCGTGGCGCAGCAGCCCAAGAAAAAGGGCACGCGCGCGGGCAAGGGTCAACGTGGGAAGCCCAAAGGAGGCGCGCGGGCGTAGCTCGGTTCGCCCGAAATGAAGTCCTCGATGTCGAAGCAAGCGGTAAACGGAAGTCGGAGATCAGGAGAGCGAGCAGCCATGGCAACGATGGGAGCGACGCCCACCGTGGATACCAGCCTCGGGGCCATCCTCGAGCAGGTCGCGAAGGAGAAGGGCATCGACCGGAAGATCCTCGTCGAGACGATCGAGGCGGCGATCTTGAAGGCAGCCCAGAGCGTCTTCGGACCAACGCGTGAGCTCGAGGCTCGGTTCAACGAGGACATCGGCCAGGTCGACCTCTTCCAGTACATGACCGTCGTCGAGGACGTGGCCGAGCCCGAGCGCGAGATTTCGCTCTCCGACGTGGAGAAGCACAAGCTCGATGCGACGCTCGGCGAGGAGCTCGGCTTCCAGGTCTTCTGGCGGCCCGAGGACGCCGAGAGGGCGCGCGAACAGGACAAGGAGTTCGGGGACATCCTGAAGCTCAAGGCCGGGCGCACGACGTTCGGTCGCATCGCCGCGCAGACGGCGAAGCAGGTCCTTCTCCAGCGCGTCCGCGACGCCGAGCGCGACCTCATCTTCAACGAGTACAAGGACCGCAAGGGCGAGCTCATCCGCGGCATCGTTCGCCGCTTCGAGAAGGGCAACAACATCATCGTCGACATCGGCAAGACCGAAGGGATCTTGCCGTTCCGCGAGCAGACGCCGCGGGAGACGTACCGCCCGGGCGATCGCATCGTCGCCTACGTGAAGGACATCGATCGCGAGGCGCGCGGGCCGCAGGTCATCCTGTCGCGTTCGGATCCGCGCCTCGTCGAGAAGCTCTTCGAGGCCGAGGTGCCGGAGATCTACGAGGGCATCGTGCGGATCGTGGCGGTCGCTCGCGAGCCGGGCGCGCGCTCGAAGATCGCGGTGACCTCGCGCGACGCGGACGTTGATCCGGTGGGCGCGTGTGTCGGCATGAAGGGCTCGCGTGTGCAGGCGGTCGTGCAGGAGCTGCGCGGCGAGAAGATCGACATCGTGCCGTTCGATCGTGATCCGGCGCGTTACGTCATCGCCGCGATCCAGCCGGCCGAGGTGCACAAGGTCATCGTCGACGAGGCGGACGGGCGCATGGAGCTCGTCGTGCCGGACGAGAAGCTTTCGCTGGCGATCGGCCGCAAGGGCCAGAACGTCCGCCTCGCCGCCCAGCTCACGAACTGGAAGCTCGACATCATCAGCGAGTCCAAGTTCAAGCAGATGGAGGAAGAGGCGATCAACGCGCTTCAGCAGATCGACGGCGTGACCGAGACGATCGCGAAGTCGATGTACCGTCTCGGCTTCCGGGCGCTCGAAGAGGTCAGCGAGGCCGCGGCCGAGGAGCTCGCGGCGATCCCCGGGCTCGGCGGCAACGAGATGGCCGAACGGATCAAGGCGCAGGCCGACACGACGATGGAGCGTTTGCGCCAGGAGCGCATCCGGACCGCCAGCAGTCGGACCGAGCCTCTCACCGATCGCGAGCGCCTCATGTTCATCCGCGGTGTGGGTGACCGGACGGTGACGCTTCTGGAAGAAGCGGGCTCCAAAACCGTGGAGGACATCCTTCGCGAGGACGAGGACCGCCTGGCGATCCGGACCGGCCTCGGCATCAAAAAGGCCCGGGCCATCCGTCAGGGTGGGCGGGAGTTCGTGGAGAGTGAGCAGAAGGTGCTCGAGGCGGGCCGCGCGGACGCGAGGCGCGCGGCAGTGGCGGCTTCGGCGAAGCAGGCGTAAGAGTGCGCGCCCCCCAACGTGGTCGGGCGCGCGATAGGAAAGTCGACGGGATGATGGACGCACGGACAGACGAGCAGCAAACGACGCCGCAGGCGGACCGGGACGATACGTCTCGCGTGCGCACGTGCGTCGGCTGCGGGGAGCGGGTGGAGATCCCGCGCTCCGGGGCGGCTCCGTCCGTGCTCGTCCGTCTCGTGCTCGGCCCGGGCGGCGAGGTCGCGGTGGACGCGGCGGGCGGCGGCTTCGGCCGAGGCGCGCACGTGCACCCGCGGCCGGCCTGCGTCGAGAAGGCGGTCCAGCGGGGCCTCTCCCGCGCGGCGCGCGGGAAGGTGAACCTGCTCTGGGAGGAAACGCCCGCGCAGGAGGGTGAGGGGACGGCGTCTGCCGAGGGGCAGCTCGTTCCGCTCGATCCGAGCTCGCTCTCGCGTGCGATCGTGCGCGCGCTCGATCGGCGCGTGCAGGGGCTCATCATCGCGGCGGCTCGTTCGCGCAAGGTCGCGGTCGGGTCGGACGCAGTGACGAGCGCCGAGGCGCGGGGCGAGGCTGATCTGATTGTCGTGGCGACGGACGCGGCTGCGGGCTCCGAGCTTTCGGCCGTTCGTCGCGCGGTCTCCGAAGGGCGCGCCGTCGCCTGGGGGACGAAGATGAGTTTGGCTGCATTGTGCTCGGCCGCCGCTTCTTCGAAGCGCGTGGAGGGGCTCGCTGTCGTGGCGATCAAGGATGATCGCATCGCGCCGGCGATCCACGAGGCCGTGCAAGCAGCCTCGGCGCTCGCGACGCCCTCGGCGTTGGAGGGTGCGGGGGCAGGGCGCAAGCGCCATGATGCGAGGCGCCCCGGGG
>JANMGF010000628.1:0-1324 GCA_031374535.1 Polyangium sp. (in: bacteria) | reverse complement strand
CGCTCGCGGCGGCGAACGCGGCGGCGAACGCGGCGGCGGAGCCCGACGAGCCGGACGCGTAGCAAGTCAAAAGAGACCATGGCATGGAAATCAAAGACCGCGGCGAACCTCTGAGCGAGCAGGCTCTCCAAGAGCTGGAGGAGAAGCTCGGCGTGAGCCTGCCGGAGCCCTATCGCCGTTTCCTTCAGGAGTACAACGGCGGGCAACCAGGCCAAGACGCAGAGATACTCGACATCGCAGGAGCCCCCTTCGTGGGCGCGGACGTCAAGATGTTCTTCGGCGCCAGAGGAGGTGACGAACCTGACGACCTTCTCTCGAACAAGGAGAATCTGTCCGGTGCCTTCGCCGATCATTTGCTCCCCATCGCTAACGATCACAGCGGGAGTGTCTACTGCATCGTCACCCGTGGAAAGGAGCGAGGCTACGTGTACTATCTCGATTACTACGCGAACTGGGAGCCCTACTTCATTGCCGAGGACTTCGACTCCTTCCTCCAGCAACTGCGCGCGTGGACGCCCGAGGAGCTCGCTGAGATGGATGCGCGCGCGGCGGCGGATGCGGCTGCGGATGCGGCTGCGGAGCCCGACGAGCCGGACGCGTAGCAAGTCAAAAGAGACCATGACATGGAAATCAAAGACCGCGGAGCACCGTTGAGCGAGCAGGCCCTCCAAGAGCTGGAGGAGAAGCTCGGCGTGCGCCTGCCCGAGCCCTATCGTCGTTTCCTACAAGAGTACAATGGAGGCCGTCCAAACCCGAACATACTCGACATCGCCGGAGCCCCCTTCGGGGGCGCGGACGTCAATGGCTTCTTCAGCGTGGGAAGAGGCCACGAAGATGACGAGCTCCTCTGGTACAAGGAGACACTCGACGGTGCTATCGCCGATCATTTGCTCCCCATCGCCGATGATTCGAGCGGAAGTGTCTACTGCATCGTCACCAAAGGAAAGGAGCGAGGCTACGTATACTATCTCGACTACTATGCGAGCTGGGAAGCCTACTTCATCGCCACCGACTTCGACTCCTTCCTCCAACAACTGCGCCCGTGGACGCCCGAGGAGCTCGCCGAGATCGAGGCAGGAGCGGCGACCGCGGAGGTGGTTGACCTCGACAACCCGGTCGAGTAGCAAGTCGCATATATTCATCGATTCCCGCAGAGGTAGTGAGGGCTCCCAATGACCACCCCGTCCATCGAGATACCGACGCGTCTTTTCGAGATTCCCGCGCCAGCACTTCATGATCGGCGCTACTGGACGTCATAAAAAGGCCCGACGCAGCAGAACGTGACCGCGCTCGTCGGGTCGGGAACCGCGAAACCCTTGGGCGC
>JANMGF010000612.1:0-2492 GCA_031374535.1 Polyangium sp. (in: bacteria) | reverse complement strand
TGTCGTAGCCACGCGCAAGGATGTCGGGAAAAACCTCGGCGGCAGCTGCGAGGAAAGATCCGCGGCCACACGTGGGCTCGAGGATCGACGCGGGGCGCGCGCCGAGACGCGCGGCGAGCCGGGAGACCTGCCTCGCGAGCGCGAGGGGCGTCTGCCAGTCGCCACGCTCGACGCGAGAGGCCCGCGCGCGTGCGGTCATGAAAAACTCGTCACGGCGCGGCGACCGCGACCTGCGCGAGCATCACGGCCTCGGCGCAGAGCTGTCCGTCGACGCGCGCCTCGCCCTTGAGCTTCCAGACCGGGCCTCGGCGCTGCAATGCCGTGGCCGAGAGATCGATCCTGTCGCCCGGGACCACGGGCCTGCGGAAACGCGCCTTGTCGATGCCCAGGAAAAGAACGACCTTGCCCGCCGTGAGCGTGGAATCGGACGCGTGGGCGAGCAGGCCGCCGATCTGCACCATCGATTCGATGATCAAGACGCCGGGCATGATCGGGTGCGCAGGGAAATGTCCCTGGAACCAGGGCTCGTTGTAAGCGACGCACTTGTGCCCCGCGATGCGCTCGCCAGGGACGATCTCGGTCACGCGGTCCACCATCACGAGGGGATACCGGTGCGGCAGGATCGTGAGGATCTCGCGCACCTCGATCGGTAGCTTCACGCTCGCGCCTTCGCCCATTCAGGACCGTCCCTTCCGCTTGCGTCCGCCCTCGTCCAGGTTGCGGGCCGTGGCGCGTAACCATCGCGCCTTGTCCACCGCGGGATACCCGCCGAAGACGGCGCCCGCGGGGACGTCGCCGATGACGCCCGCTTTCGCCGCGAGCCGCGCGCCGGCGCCCACGTCGCAGTGGTCCGCGACGCCCACCTGACCTCCCACGAGCGCGCCCGCGCCGAGGCGCGACGAGCCCGCGAAACCCGATTGCGCGGCGATGAGCGCGCCCGCGCCGATGTCGACGTTGTGGCCGACGTGCACGTGCGCGTCGAGCTTGGCGCCGCGGCCGATCCGCGTGGGCGCGAGCGTGCCGGCGTCGATGGTGCAGAGCGGTCCGATCTCGGCGTCGTCCTCGACGATGACGCCGCCGAGCTGCGGGACACGCACGACGCCGCCCGCGGGAGAAACGGCCCAGCCAAACCCAGGGCGGCCGAGGACCGACGAGGCGCCCACGGTGACACGCGCGCCGAGACGAACCCCGCCGTACACGACCACGTGGGGCTCGAGGCGGCACCGAGGGCCGATCACGGCGCCCGCACGCACGACGACGAAGGGGCCGAGGATCGCCGTGGGATCGACGATCGCGCCGGGCTCGATCCGCGCGAGCGCACGTTCGTCCGCGGGCTCGGGCTCGGGGACACGCGCGAGCACGCACGCGAGGGCGTAGGCGGCGTGCGGGTGGACCCAGCGCCTCCCTGCCGGGACGAGCGCGGCGAGGCTCGCGTCCATGAGCAAATTCGCATCGCTCTGGAGCGCAAAAGCGAGGTATCGGCGCGAGAGCAGCGGCGCGAGGACGTTGGGAGACGCGTCCGTCGTCGTTTCGTCGACGGGGGCGACGCCGGACACGACCGCGTCCTCGAGCCCCGGATCGAGCGTGCCTCCGTGCAGCGCCACGAGCTCGCGGAGGGGCACGGGCGAAGGGAGCGCGACGCCGGCGCTACTTCTTATCGTCGCCGCCTCCGGAAGGTTTGTCCCCGCCGCCCTCGGGCGCCGCAGGAGCGTCGCCGCCGCCGTCGCCGCCCGCGTTGTACATCTGCACGACCTGCTCGGTGAGGTCGAGATCCTGGCGCGCGTACGGCGTCGCGGAGCGGTCGAGGATGAGCTCGTAGCCCTGCTTCTTCGCGAGGCGCGTGATGATGCCCATCATCTTGCGCAGGATCGGCCCCGTGAGGTCGCCTTGTTTTTTCTGGAGCTCCTTGTTGTAGTCGACGAAGCTCGTCTGGAGCTCGACCATGCGGCGCTGCCAGTCTTCCATGCGGCGGGCCAGGGCCTCGCGCGAGAGGACGCGGGCCTGGCGCTCGATGTCCTCGCGCGCCCTCTGGAGCTCCTCCTGCTTGGCGTCGAGCTCCTTCTGGCGCTTGTCGAACAGCTTCTTCAGCGTGCCCTGGGCGCGGATGCCGTCCTCGGTCTGCATGACGGCCTGCTGGACGTCGACGACCGCGATCTTGTTCTCGGCCGAGGCAGTCCCCGGCGAAGCGAGCGAGAGGAGCGCGGCGAGCGCGGAGGCGGCAAGCGCCGAGCGGAGGTGGAGGCGGGGAAGGCGACGCAGCAGCATGAAGGCGATAAAGCTCGCTTACCCGCGCGCGGAGGGGGGGTCAAGCGCGTCGCGCGCCGCGGGAGCTCGCCCGGGAGCCGTGTCCCGGGGAGGCGCGTAGAAGAAAAGCGGGAAGCGTGCGCGGCATCGCCCTTGCGTCGCGTTTGTCACCGCGGTTATGTCGGGAGACCGTTACGAGGACCCTCATGTCTATGTTCGACTCCGCTCGCAGGCGCCGCGAGCGCCGC
>JANMGF010000591.1:0-1571 GCA_031374535.1 Polyangium sp. (in: bacteria) | reverse complement strand
CGCGCCGGACCACGCCGCCGGCCATCACGAAGAGCTGCTTGCCTTGCCTGCGCCCGAGCTCCTCGCAGCGCTCTTCCAGCCGCAGCCAAGGGCCCGCGTTGAGGTCGTGGTACTGCGGCAGGATGTTCGTCATCAGGAACGTCACGCGGTTGTCCTCGGGCGAACGCGTCCGCTCCTCCGAGCGCACCATGTGGCCCCGATCGAAGCCCGAGCCCGTGTAGTCGTCGTGCGTGACGCGGTAAAACCCCCCGGGCAGCTCCGGGTCCGTGAGGAACTTGCCCTTGTGCCGCGGCGTTTCGCCGAACCAGCCAGCGTCGATCTGCCAGCTCACCCAGTTCGCCCCGTTCTGGCTCGTGTTGTAGGAGAGCGCGAACTGGGGCTTGCGCATGAGGTGATCGTCGGACGGGTCGTCGTCAGTCGGCACGCCGAGCGCGAGGTGAACACTCTCGTCCGCGATCTTGCTAGCAGCCGCCCCACGCGCGGGACGGCTCGTCGTGCCCGAAGGAGAAGACGCCCGCGGGCGGCCCTTTCCTTCACTCCCGGGCGCGGTCAGGTCGTCGAGCCATCGATCAGCCCTGCACGCATGGATCAGCGCCCCCGTCCCGGCGAGGAGCACCACGACGAACGCCCCCAGCGCGCTTGTTTTGCGCCGCTTTTTAGTTGCAGTCCGGCTCACGTCGATGCGCCTCGTTTCGTTGGGAACGCTATATCACGGCCTCGCGGGCGGCTGCGCCGCGGAGAGCGACGCGCTCGCCCGCGCGGCCAGGACGTTTTCTGCGTCGGAGAACCGCGCCATGGGGGTAGCAGAGGTGCGAGGGAGCGCGCTAAGGTCGCGCGTGGTGGTCCTTCGATCGAGCGTCTCTCCGAGCGCACCGTCGTGTGCGGAGCGTACGTCCACGCGCGGGCGGCGTCCGCGCGCGGCTGAAACGCGAAGGTCGGCGTCTTGAGGCGGATCCCCGGGTACGCCATCGGCTCGTATTACAAGCTGGGCTCACCCCTGGCCGGGCTGAACGCGAACCCCATGCGCGGGCTCGTCTACCTCGTGACGAACCAGCGCAAAGAGCCGATCCCAAGCTCGATCCAGCACCCGCTGCACCCAGGCAACAAGATGGCGCGGCTCGAGTCGCCGGCCATGGCGTACGCGTACGCCGCCGACATCGTGGCCGTCCACGAGCGGGACGTGCGTTCGGCGCTGAGCATCTCGCGTCCAAACATCGCGCTCGTGCCGATCCCGGCGGCGAACGTGGTGCGCCAGAACCGCACGACGGACCGTTGGCCGAGCCGCGACCTCGCGCTCGAGTTCGAGCGCCTCGGCTTCGGCAAGCTGCGTCCCTGCGTGGTGCACAAGGACGCGATGCGCCCGCGCTTCAGCTACGAGGAAGAGCCCGCGCACGAGCTGGCGCAGAACCTCGTGATCATCGGACGACCGATGCCAAACGAGGCCGTGATCTACGTCGACGACATCGTGACGTCAGGCGATCGCATCGCGGCGATCGATCAAGCGCTCGGCCAGCCAGCAAGCGCGGGCATCGTGACGACCGCGATCTCCGAGGAAAAGGCGCGCTACGACG
>JANMGF010001411.1:0-2456 GCA_031374535.1 Polyangium sp. (in: bacteria) | reverse complement strand
CGCACGAGGCGTCGCGAGGGGAGCTCGACACGGAGAGACGTGCGCACGAGGCGTCGCGAGGGGCGCTCGACACGGAGAGACATGCGCACGAGGCGTCGCGAGGGGCGCTCGACACGGAGAAACAGGCGCATCGTCGTGAGCTCGATCGGGTCGAGGAGGAGCTCCGCCAGGAGCGTGCGCGGTTCGAACGTAGCCTGGGGAAACGGATCGAAGGCGTCTTGCCCGAGCGCGTGCGTGGTGGCGTCG
The DNA here is from genome assembly GCA_031374535.1 of Polyangium sp. (in: bacteria). Lineage (GTDB taxonomy): Bacteria > Myxococcota_A > Polyangia > Polyangiales > Polyangiaceae > Polyangium. Next base: position 2,210 of record JANMGF010001411.1, on the reverse strand, counting down.
ACCTCGTCGTCGGGCTCGTCGAGCGTCGACGCGGCTAAAGCCCGAACCGCCCTGCGTTCTCCCGCAAGAACGCGAGGTACACATCGGGACACTGGTGCGAGGGGACCTCGCCCGCGTCGACGGCCGCCTCCAGCGCCTTCTTCAGCTCCCCGATCTTGCGCGACGGCGGCAGGCCGAACGAGCGCATGATCTCGTCGCCGATCCCGCTCGGCAGCGGGGGCACGAGGGCGTCCTGCTCGCGGATCTTCTCCACGCGCTCGGCGAGATCACTGATCTGGCGCAGACCTTTTTTCTTTTTCTCCGGCCGCTTCGTCGTGATGTCGGCGCGCGACAGATCGAGCAGATCCTGGAGCTGGTCCCCCATCTCCTTGGCGAACCTGCGCACGGCGCTGTCCGTCCACGAAGCCTCGTACTGGCTGGCGCGCAGGTGGTGCAGGATCAGGAAACGCACCGAGCTCTTCAGCGACGGCTCGGTGTGGAAGATCGGCAAACGCCGGTCGAGCCTGTCGAACATCCGCGCGCCCACCTCGGCGTGGCCAAAGAAGTGCACCTCGCCCGACGGAGAGATCGTGCGTGTCTTGACCTTGCCGATGTCGTGCAGAAGCGCAGCCCAGCGGACCTCGAGCCGCGGCACGGCCTGGCGGACGACCTGCTTCGTGTGTTTCCAGACGTCCTTGTGACGCCACTCCCCGTCGCCGAAGCCGACCATGGCCTTGACCTCGGGGAACATCGCGCCAAGGGCGCCGGATTCGAGCAAGGCGTCGAGCCCGTCCTCGGCTTCACGCGACATGATGATGCGGTCGACGGATCGGCGGACGTCGGGCAGCCAAAGCGAGGAGGCGGCGCGGAAGTCCTCGAGGTCGGCCGCAGGCGCGGTGACGGCCGGGGGCTTGCCCGTCTCGGCGCGCTCGACGGCCCAGGCGAGCGCCGTCATGGCGCGGTCGGGGTTGGGAGTCTTCGTCTCTTCCTGCACGCGGGATCTCGGGTGAAAACGGGGTGGAACGGCGTAGCGCGGTGCGTGTTGCCTGTCGAGCGCCCAGAGGCTCCGTCACCTGCCCGGGCGGAGCACGGTCGTCACACGAAAGGCCCCGCCGAGCGAAGCCGGCGCGCGCGGGGCGCTCGGACGCGCGACGCCCACGAGCATGCCAGGGTGCAGGCCGATCGGTAGCTCCCCGATGTCACGCACGAGCATCCGCAGGAGCGCGATCACCATCGGGTGATGGCCCACGAGCAATGCATCCGTGTCCCGCTCGGCGAGCTCGCGCAGGAGCACGAGCGGCGGCGATTCGTCGGGCTCGAGCTCCGGGAAAACCTCGATCGGCAGCGACGTGGCGCCGAGCACCCCTGCCATGAGCTCCGCGGTGTGGTGCGCTCGCAGGTACGTGCTCGTCACGATACGACCGAGCGTCGGGCCTTGCTCGGTGCGCAACAACGTTTTGCCGACCTCCTCGACGCCGAGGATGCCTTCGGGGGTGAGGGGTCGATCGCGGTCACGCCCCGACGGCGAGCTCTCGGCTGCGAGGCCGTGGCGCATCACGTAAAGGTTCATGGTGTCGTGAGGGGAGCCTGCCACGGCCCAGGCTCCCGCGGGGCCGTCAGTTGCTGCTCTTGACCGGCGGGGTGGCGCCTTTGGCTTCGCCTTTTTTGCCGGCCGGGGCGGGCGCGGCCGCCTCGGACGCCTTGCCGCTGCGCGCGATCCCGTGCTTGGCGAGGACGAGCGTCTCGATGCGATCGAGCACGTCGGGGTGCTGCTCGAGGTAGGTGCGCGCGTTCTCGCGGCCCTGGCCGATGCGCTCGCCCTGGAAGGAGAACCAGGCGCCGCTCTTCTCGACGATGTTCGCTTCGGTCGCGAGGTCGATGACGTCGCCGGCGTGGCTGATGCCCTGGCCGTAGAGGATGTCGAACTCCACCTCGCGGAAGGGCGGCGCCATCTTGTTTTTCACGACCTTCACGCGGGTGCGGTTGCCGACGACGGCGGGCTCCTTGCCCCCGGCGGCCGCTTCCTTGATCTTGCCGATGGCGCGGATGTCGAGGCGCACGGACGAGTAGAACTTGAGTGCGTTGCCGCCGCTCGTCGTCTCGGGGTTGCCGAACATCACGCCGATCTTCAGGCGGATCTGGTTGAGGAAAATCAGCAGGCAGTTCGAACGGCTGACGGACGCCGTGAGTTTCCGCAGCGCCTGGGACATGAGGCGCGCATGCAGGCCGAC
>JANMGF010000573.1:0-34875 GCA_031374535.1 Polyangium sp. (in: bacteria) | reverse complement strand
CAACTACCACCGCTACGAGCTCCCGCATTATTGGATCCTCGATCCGATGGCCCAGACATTGACCGTCTACCGATGGTCAGAGCCTGGCTTCCTCGCCGTGAAGGCCGCCAAGCATGGCGAGCGTGTCCACGCCGAACCCTTTGAAGCCGTCGAGCTCGACATCGCTGAGCTCTTCGGAGACACGGACGAAACCGAGCCCGCGACGCCCCCCGCCGAAGGCGGACCCCGCTCGTCCTGAAAAACGTTCCCTCCCGACACCTTCGCCCATGCCTCCGATCTCTCCGAAATTCACGCCGAAATTCACGCCGAAACCCTCGAAGAACGATTCGAACGAGGCGCGCGATACGAGCAGCGGGCTCGTGGGCGCGGCGCTCGCGGCGTTCGTGATCGCGGTGGTCATCGTCGGCATACGGTATTTCGGCAGTCGAGGAGAGCCTGGGGCAGGCATGCCGGTCGTCGACGCGGGGGCGGGGGACGCCGAGGCCGCCGTGGACAAACCGCTGCCGCCGCGGTGTACGGCCGTCTCCGGGGAGCCGTTCGTCGTGGGGGAGGCGCAGGCCACGCGGCCGCCGAAGGTGCTGGATGCAGGGGAGATCGAAGGGGAAGAGGAGTTCGACGAGCTCGCGCCCTTCGCGGTGGAGCTCGGGCGCGGCGCGACGTTCGAGGGCGGGTTTGCCCTGGGCGCGTTGCGGGACGGAGAAGGCGGATCCGTGGCCATGATCGTGACGATCGGGCTCGACGGGCGGGGCGGGAAACTCGCGCGGCTCGGGCGGAGTCGCGGGGATTTCGATGCGCCGACGGTGACGGGGTACAAGGGCTCGGTGCTCGCGGCGATGCTCGAGCCCAACGCCGGGGGACGGTCGATCCGGCTCGCGCGGGTGAACGGGGAGCAGGTCACCTGGGGGCCGGAGTTCAGCGAGGGGCGGGACGAGTCGCTCGCGGTGGACCTCGCAGCGCCGGGCTCGCGTGGGGTCGTGGTCTGGGACGACGTGAGCAAGGACGGCAAGCGTACGATGGTGATGCTGGCCTCGTTCGACCCGGACACGATGAAGGCAGACGGCGAGCCGCGGCCCGTTTCGCCCCCCAAGCTCGACGCGGAGACGCCTCGGCTCGCGGCAAGGCCCGGGGGCTCGTGGCTCGCGTACGCGGTCGTGGGGGAGGCGCGGCGGCCCAAGGACGAGGACACGGGGCTCGTGGGGGAGGCGATCACGCCGCGGTGGATCGAGGTGGTGCCGCTCGACGAAAACGGCAAGGCGGTGTCGTTGCCGCGCGCGGTGACCCCGAAGGACGGGCATGCGCTCGCGTTTGACGTGGAGCCGAGCGAGGACGGGGGGATGGTCGTGGCGTACCGGGACGACGACACGCCCAGCGGGTCGAGTGGCGGGCGCGTGAGGAGCGTGTCGGTGCGTTTGTCCGGTGTGGGCGAGGCGAAGCTCTTGACCGAGGAGTCGACGTCGACGGGCGTGCCGGACCTGATGCCGGGCTGGCTCGCGGTCTCGTCGCTCTCGGGGGCGACGCGGATCGGGACGATGACGCCGCGGGGGGAGCTCGTGGGGGAGCTGCGATCCGAGCCTTTGCTGGGCAACGGCGAGGTGCTGGCGGCGACGCGGGCGGCCCTGCTCGTGGCGCGGCCGGCGGGCAAGGCGATGAAGCTCTCGGTGATGCAGTGCGCCCCGGACGAGCCGGGGGTGGACGCGGGTTTGGAAGGAAGAACACCTCCGCCCTGAAGGCTGCTCGAACATTTTTTGGACGATCGGCCTCCCCAACACATGGGGGCGGATGTGGGAGACTCCATCAACCGCCCGCCGTCGAAGCGCACGCCGAAGCCCCGGGTCCAGGTCCTTTACGAGTTGTTTCGAGACGATGTGCGCGAGCGCATCCAGGGCCTTGGGCTTCGGGGGGCGGATCTCGACGAGCTTGTTCAGATTGTTTACACCGTGGCCAACCGCCGGGTGGCCGTCATTCCTCGGAACGACGAGGCTGCGAAGCGGTGGCTGATGGAGGTGGCCAGGAAGCAGGTCTCGAACTTCCGTCGCCTGTATCGGCACGGGTACGAGATCCTCGATCCCGGGGCCATCGCGAGGGCGGCCGCGCAGCCGGAGGACACGGAGGGTCACCGGGCGACGATCGCGCTGGTGCAGGCGGCGATGCGCCTGATGCCGGCGGACGAGCGGGAGCTTTTGTTACGTCACGACGTGGAAGGCGAGTCGCTGCACGACATTGCGCGGTGGCTCGGGCTGAAGAAGAGCGGCGCGCACGTGCGGCTTCAGCAGGCCCGCGTGCGTTTGGCGGAGAAGATCAAGCGGGTCGAGACGCAAAAGAAGGGGCGTCGGCGGCGCGCTTCGGGGCTCCCCGCCATCGTGTCGGGTCTCGCGGATGCGTGGGGGTGGCTCTGGAGGAGGCCTCAGCTGCTGGTGGCTGTGGGTTTCTTGGCGCTCTTGTTTCTGCTGAGCTCGAAGCCCGAGAAGACGCCTCCGCGACGACGTAAAGACGCGACGGAACAGGATCCGCCGACGAATGTCGGCGGCCTGGCTGAGCCCGCCGAATGGGGCCGGAGGCCTTGACGGAAGGACGCGGGGTTTGTCTAGGGCAGGCCGGCGCCGATCACGAACAGACCCACGCCTCGGGGGCGCTGCGGCATGTCATCCACGCCAAACGCTTTCCCGAGGAAGACGCTCGGGCTCGTCGAAAAATCGTACGAACCCTGCCCGGCGCCCGCCCGCCCGAGGTCCTCGATCCGCACGGAGAGCGCCTCGACGGGGATCCTCGGCTCGGGAGCACCCCACCCCATGGGATCCTTCGGCGGCTCCTTGGAGAAGGCGACCTCGGGGAAAAGGAACGGGTAGACACGAAGGCCCTCGCCGACGTCCTGTGTGAGCGCAGGCGTGAGCGGATCGCCGTGGTGATCGAGCAGGGTCACCGTGACCGGGCCGAGGTTGCGATCACTCCCGAGCACGAGCCGCGCCTCGAGTTTGCCGTCCCGCACGCAGGAGAACAGCCGTCCCGCGAGGCCAAGCGCGGGCGGAGGTGCGGGCGGGGCGGCGAAGCTCTCGCGCCAGGGCGCTCGTTTGTCCACGTGCGATCGGGCCGCCGCGTCGTCGAGGCGCTTGCCGATCGGGGTATGAAGCTCGTAGCCGCGCGCGACGGGGCCCACCATGGCGCGTGGTTCGCCGCCCGTGTCCACGACGAAGACCCCGAGCCGCGGGCCGTCCGTGCCGAGGTAGGCGACCTGGTTCATGTTCGTGAGGGTGAAGTAGTCCGCGACGAGCGCGGCTCTGCGGGTCGCGCCGATCTCACGGTCCTCGAACATGTCGAAGTACCAGCCAGTCCACTTGGGGGGCTCGCCGCTGTCGCCCTGGTAGCCGCCCTGCGGGACGTGTTCGGCGACCATCGCGAGCCACGTCGCCTGGGCCTCGGTGGGCGCGCCGCGCGAGGCTTCCGTACGGGCGATCGCGCGGAGCGTGCCGAGGACACGCGCGAGGCCCTCGAACCCGCCGCCAGAGACCTTGCGAAGACCTTCGACGTGCGCGAGGAGCGCGTCGTAGAAGGGCACGAGCGGCTCGACGTACGCGCCGGGGATGGCGCAGCCGTAGGAGTCGTAGCCCTGGCCCGCGAGGAGCACGAAGCTGTGGCGAAGCTCGGCGTATCCGACGAGGGCCGCGTTCATGCGGAGATCGGCGTAGGCGTCGCGCCCCATGAAGGAAGGGCGCAGGCCGTCGGGATCCTTTCGGAGGGCGAGGATCGCGCGGAGGAAGGTCGCGTGGACGTCGCTGTTTTTGTCGGCGCCGGCGAGGAGATCGGCGCGGGCCGAGCCGAGCGCGCCGCGGAGCGTGGGGAACCGATCGAGGTCGGCTTTCAGGTAGGACGCGGCGCGATCGTGGCCGAGGAGGAAGGCGACGTCGGCGGCGCCGATCGCGTACCGCTCGGGGATCGCGTCGTGGACGAGGCGGGCGAGCGGCGCGATGTCGGGCACGACGCGAGGGCCGAGGAGCGTGGTGATGACGGGGAGATCCGTCACGCCCTGAGGCATGAAGTGAACACGCGCCTTGCGCCGGAAGCCGTCGCCGATCGCGAGACGGAGCTTCTCGGGAGCGGCGGGATCCTTCGCGGTGAAGCCGCCCTTCTGCATGAGGCGAAGGAGATCCGGCACCGAGGCGTCCTCGCGAATGCCGGCGAACGCGCCGTAGATCGTCTCGAAGGTGTCGAGCTCCGTGAGCGCGCCGGAGCGGGAGACGAGCTCGGCGAGGGCGAGCGCGGCGCGGGCCTCGCGGGGGGTTTCGCGGGGATCGGGTATGTCGTCGGGGTGGGAGCTGCGCGAGCCGCGGGAGACGAGGTTCCATTCGAGGCGCGAGAGCCAGATGACGGCCTGAAAGTAAGGGCCGGGATCCCACTCGAACGTGGGCTCGGCGTAGTGGCCGCGTGGTTCGAGCTGGGAAAAGTCGATCATGCGGCTGCGGCCGAAGACGTCGACGGCCGCGAGTGTTCGGCCACGCGCCGCGTCGAGCAGCGCCGCGACTTTCGTCTCTTGCCCGAAGAGCGAGTACGACGCGTTCTCTGCTTTGGGGAGGCCCGCGAGCGCGGCGGCGACGGCGAGGTAGAGGTCGAGATCTTTCTTCGTGGTCTCGTCGAGCGAGGCGTCCGATGCGGCGAGGGATTTTCGTAGCTTGCCGAGCATCGAGACGAGCGCGGGTTCGAGGCGCTTTCGTTCGATGCGGCTGAGCACGAGCTCGGTCGCGCGGAAGACGGCGTGCAGGATCGGATCCGGTCCGACGTAGAGCGGGAGTTCTTCCTGGAAGATGTCGTGGAAGGCAAACGCGTAGTCCGTGTACGCGAGCCGATCGAGCACGACGAAGCCGTTTTTCTGGAGGATCGCGTGCTCGTCGGCCGTGAGATGGAAGTGCGCGTCGATGCGATCGAGCCACCGAGGTGGCTTCACGCCGTCCCACGCCGCGCTCGCGGGACCCGCGTCGGTGCGCGTGGTGCGGGCTTTTGCCTCGACGCGTCGGATCGCGTCGTTCGCGACGAAACAAGCGTCGGCGCCCTTGGGGGCGACGTCGACGGTGTCGCAGAAGTTGTCCTCGCCTTTGCAGTGGGGCTCTGGCGCCTGGAACGGCTTCGCTCCGGCGCGCGCGGGCGTCGCAGGGATCGCCGGTTCGAGGGCGCAAGCCGTGTCGTCGGTCATCGACGCGAGCACGTCGTGGAGCGAGACCTTCGAGCGAGCTTGCCGCGGGGACGGCGCGGGCGCGCTCGCGACGGCGGATGTGGGAGGTGGGGTGATCTTGGTCGTGGTGCCAGGTCGATCCGTGCCTGCGGGGCTGCACGCTGCGCCGAGGATCGTGGTCAGCGCGAGAGCGGCGAGGCGAGGGCGCATGGCCCCTCGACGTTATCCTAGATGTCGAGGTCCCGCCCAGCAGGCTCGCCGTGCTCGTCCTTGCGCGTCGCGGCCGTCTTCACCTCGGCGGCGGGCAACCACACGCGGAACGACGTGCCTCGACCGAGCTCCGAGGAACATTCGATGCGGCCCTCGTGCGCGCTCACGATGCGCCGCACGGTCGCGAGGCCGATCCCGGTGCCCGGCACGCGTACGCCGGGGACGCGGTAGAAAGGCTCGAAAATGCGGGACATGGCGGCCTCGGGGATGCCCGGTCCGGTGTCCTCGACGCGGAGATCCACGAAGCCGTCCGTGGTCCTCGAGGCGCGGATCGAGACGCGCCGCTCGGGGCTACCCACGATGTACTTGAGCGCGTTGCCGAGCAGGTTGAGCACGACGACCTGCAAGAGCTCGGGCGCGCAGGCGACGCGGGTGTCCTCGACGTGGACCGAGACGTCGGCGCGTGCTTCCGCGGCTGCCCCGGCGAGCTCGTCGGCCACCTGCACGACGACCTCGCGCACCGATGCACCGCGGCTCGTGTCGTCCGGCTTCGATCGCGAGAACGCGAGCAGGCCTTCCAGCACCGCGCGCGCGCGCGTCAACGAGCGCTCGAGTGCGGCCGCGATGCGCTCGTTCGTGTCCTTGCCGTCGCTGCGTCGGAGGCGCGTCGGCACGAGCGCGATGGGCGTGAGCAGGTTCCGCAGGTCGTGGGCGATGCGGCCCGCGAAGTCGTCGAGATCCGCGTTGACCCGCTCGAGACGCTCGACCGTCGCCGCGAGATCACGCCGCGCCGCTTCCGCTTTCGCGCGCGCACGCTCCTCCCGCGTGAAGAGCGCGAGCCTCTCCTCGGCCGCGCTGTAGAGCCTGTGCATCGTGCGCATGAGCAGGACACCGAGGCCCGCCGCGAGCAGGACCGCGCCACACGCGACGACGACGACGAGCCTCGATGCGCGGGTCGCGGCGCGCCGGGCCGCATCGCGGGCGACCTCGAGCCGCGAGTCCACGAAGAGCTCGTAGTCGTCGATCGCCACCTCCAGCCCGCCGAGCTTGGGGATCACCTCGGCCCCGACGACACGTCCCACGTCCTCGTGTGTCCCGCCCGCGCGATGGAGCGCGTACGCCCGCGAGATCGCCGCCTGGTGGAACTTGTGTGCGGTCGCGATGCGCTCGAGCCGCCCACGCTCGGCCGGGTCCTTGGAGCGCGCGAGCAGAGCGCCGAGCCGCGCCTCGAACGCCCGCCGCGAGGTGTCGCTCTCCTCGAGCATCTCGGGATCACCGGTGAGCAGATACGCGCGGCTCTGCGTGGATTTTCGCATCGCACCGGCGCGCAGCCGCTCCACTTCGAGGAGCTCGGCGCCGTAGATCTCCTCGACGCGATCCTGGCTCGCGATCACCGATTGCAGGGCGAAGCTCGCGACGCCGCCGATGACGAGCGCGGCGAGGAGGACGACCAGGTACGCCGCGCCGATCGTTTGTTCGAGCTTGCGCCGCGCGCGCGGGCCGCCTGGAAAATCGGGCGGATGCGACGCTTTTGGGGGCGGCGACGCGACGAGGCTGGCCGGCGGGGACACGAGCGGCGCGGTGGCATGGGGCGTACCACGCTCGGATGCGCGGGCTCTGCTCAGGTCGCGCGTCCGGGGCGCGTGTGCGGCAAGAAAAGGACCTCCGAGGGCGCTTTCGGCGCACATCGACTTCGTCTATCGTGATTTTGGCTTCTTATCGGCGAGGTCCATCATGTCGGGACGAATCGGTGACGATCATACGGCCGCGCGCAGGCGTGTGCTTCTCGGGCTCGGCGCGGCGCTCTCCGCGGCGGCCGTCGGTTGTGGCGGCGCGGGTTCCGCGGCGGAAGGAGGGGGCGCGGGCGCCTCCGGCGGAAGTGGAGGCGCCGGCGGGACCGGCGGAATCGGAGGCGCAGGCGGCGGGGGCGGAATGGGCGGTGCGGGCGGCGGCGGCGCGGGCGAGAGCTGCACGGATTCGGGCGGCCTCTCGCCGGAGGAGCTGCTCGCGCCGATCGACACGTTCGTGATCCTGATGATGGAGAATCGCTCGTTCGACCATTACCTCGGGAGCTTGCGTTTCCTCGAGGGCCGGGACGTGATCGGCCTCGAAGGGACCGAAAAGAACCCGGCGCCGGACGGAACCTGGGTGTCCGTGGCGAAGCTCGACGATTTCACCCCGGAGGATCCGCCGCACGGCTGGGACGCCGCGCATGAGCAGTGGAACGGCGGAAAAAACGATGGGTTCGTCCTGGCGCACGCGGGATCGGCCCAGGCGGACGTGATGGGGTATCATGTCCGCGAGCAGATCCCGGTCTTTTACGCGCTCGCCGACGCGCACGCCGTGTGTGACCGGTGGTTTGCCTCCGTCATGGGTCCGACGTGGCCGAACCGATTTTATCTGCACGGCGCGACGAGCAAGGGGCAGAAGAGCAACCTCCCGGTCTTCGGTTATGACAGCATCTTCGATTTCCTCAACGAGGCGAAGGTGAGTCACAAGGTGTATTTTCACGACGTCGCGTGGTGCTCGGGCGGGTACTTCAAGACGACGGGGCTCGCGGGGATCGAGCAGTTTTTCACGGACGCGGCGGCGGGGACCTTGCCGAACGTGGTGTTCATCGATCCGCAGTTCTTCGGCGCGGGGGCGAACGACGATCATCCGGATCACGACGTCCGGCTGGGGCAGGCGCTCATCGCGAGTGTTTATACGGCGCTGGCCCAGAGCCCGCAATGGGGCCGCTCGATGTTCATTCTGACGTACGACGAGCACGGCGGGTTTTACGATCACGTCTCGCCGCCGACGACGGAGGACGACGAGGCCGAGTTCCAGCAGCTCGGCTTCCGCGTGCCGTCCATCGTGGGCGGGCCCTTCGCGCGGAAGGGGTGCGCGGTGAGCACGCAGTTCGAGCACGTATCGGTGATTCGCACGTTGTGCCGGAGGTTCGGGCTGCCCGCGTGGAATGCGCGGATTGCCGCGGCGAACGACCTTTCGTCGTGTATTTCGCCGGCGTATCTCACGGAGCCGCAGTCTCCGGTCACGATGCCCGTGGTGGATATCTCGATGGCCGAGCTTCTTGCGCGGAAGGAGAATCCGGAGGCACACACGGAGCTGCGGGAGGCGCTCGATCGAGGGGATGTGCCGAGGCACCTCGATCGGCGGGGGGAGGGGGTTGCGATCACGAAACGGGTGCTGGAGGAGGGGGCGCGGCTCGGGGTGGTGCGGATGCGGGGGTGAACGTCACTTGTGCCCTTTACAATCCCTTTCGACCAGCGGTAGCGTTCGCTGGCTCGTTCGCGCGCGCTCCTGCGAGCGACGAACGGCAGCGGAGCCGCCATGTTCACTGTCCGAGAGAGCCAGAGCCAAGCACTCGAACAGATCGCCCTCCGGGCGTTCGAAGACGAAATGGTAGGGCATTGCTTCGAGCTCTCCCCGCATCTGTGCAAGACGCTGCCCGACGAAGAGCTCCGCCTCGTGATCCGGCAGGCCATCGCGCGGGCTCGGACCCACGGGTTCATCCACCGCGGGCCGGTGCGGCTTTACATCGACCTGACGTTCTTCTTCGGCAAGGGCTTCGATGACGATCCGCAAATTCCCTGGGCGGAGGAGGTGCTGCGGCGAGACGGCTTCACCGAGCAGATGCACCGCGCCGAAGCCCTGTACGAGCAATGCTCTGCGTATCTCCACGAGGTCGTGGGGCCGAACGGCGTCCACGCGCGCGCGGCCCTCCAGCGGCTGGTCGCGCTCGAAGATCGGGAGTTATCGCTCGACCGGGCGACGCTCGTACCGGACGCGCTCGGGTTCCTGCAAGAGATTTATCCTCAAAAGTACGCGTTCACCGGCCGTGAGCCGCTTGAGCGGCTCGTTTCCAGCGCCGTCGCCCGGGCCCAGGCCATCCATGGCTTCACCAGGCCGCGATCCATCCTGATGCTGGTGGTGCTCATGTTCGCCTTCGGCCACCGCTGCGACGAGGATCCGCTTTATGGTTGGATTCAGCGGACCCTGACGGGCGCCGTGCCGGATCGGGAAGCGGTGGCGCAGAAGCTGGAGCGGCGCGCGGCCGCATGGTTCAAGGCCGTTTTGGCGACTGAACTCTCCGCGGAGTAGATCGATGACGCAAGCAAGAACGCCCGCGAGCCCCTCCACCGATCCCGGCGCGAACGCGCCCATCGACCAGACGACGGCGGCGTGCCCGGAAAAACGCATCATCGTGATCGATGCCGGTCACGGAGGGACGGCCAACGTCCCGGGTAGCAGCTACAACAACGCGACCGCCGTGTCCGGTAAGCTCGAAAAGATCCTGACCCTGGAATATGCGAAGAGCCTCCGGGCACAATTCTCGAAGTCCGAGGTGAGGCAGATCCTCTCGGGGAGGAATTGCTCTGACGTTCAGGTGTTGTTGACGCGTGAAACGGACGTCAATTTGACGAGCGGCGCGCGCGTCAGCGTCGCGAGCCGGAACAAGGCCGACATCCTCATCAGCATTCATTTTAATGGTGGCGGTGCGACCGCGAGGGGTACGGAGACGTTCTACAAGGCGGCTTCCAATGGGGGACAGTCGAACGAAGCGGCCGACAGGGCCCTGGCTCAGTCCGTCAACGATGCGCTGTTCGCGGCCATCAAGTCGCTCGACGGCGGAGCGAAGAACAGGGGAGCCAAACCCGACACGCAGACGCAGCTGGGCTCGATCGGCGTTTTGCGGGATCCGGGGATCGGACATAGCGGGCAAATGTGCCGCTCGATCCTCATCGAAGTGGAGTTCATCACCCATCGCGAGGTCGACAGGCTGCTCGTGAGCGGGGGCGGCGCTGCGGCGGCCCGCGAAGTCGCCATGCTCGCGACGGCGAAGGCGCTGGCGCGGGCCTTGTAGAGAATCCCTCCACCCCCCATTCGCCGTCCTCCGCTGATCAAGGCACAATCACCCCCGCCACATGGATCACATTCGCCACCCCCGGCACCTCGCCCATCACCGCCTGCATCCCATTCACCCGCGCATGCTTCAGCGCGCCCCCCGTCGCATACACGATCTCCGCATCGGCCCCTGACAAACCCGCCACCACCACCGGCGCCGAAGACGGCGTCGCCGGCACCTCGATCGTCGTGACCGGCCCCCAGGCCCCGTCTTTCCCCCGCACGAAATAGATCCCTTCGTTCAGCGCGCCGCGATACGCCACCACGAAATCTCCCTCCACCGTCGCAGCGACCGAGGGGGAGAGCCCTGTCGCCGCCGTGCCCACCGTCTCCTCGGCCGTCCACGCGTTCTGCGGCGTGACGAGCTTGACCGTGCAGATCCGATTGTCGCTTTGCCGCACGTAAAAAATGCGCAGATCCATGTCCGAATCGACGAGCGCGAACGGCCGCAGCCAGTTGGCCACGAAGGAGGTCGGCGCCTGCGTCGACGTGCTCCACGCACCCCCGGGGCCAGACTTCGAGAGATAATAGATGCGCGCGTCGTCCCCGGCATAAACGGCATAAGCGCCTGCCACCCCGTCACTCGCGAGCGCCGTCGCGCTCGGGCCAAAAGCCTGGATTTGCACCATGCCAGCAGGCATCGGACCAAAAGGACCGAAGGCCGCTCCGTCGTCGTTTTGCGTGAAGTAATGCTTGTTGTCCGTGCCGAGGAACGTCATCAGCGTGGCGACGCCGAGGGGAGCCGCGGCCGGGCCTTGCATCGCGAATCCGAAATTGCCGACCTTTTGCACGACCCCAAAACCCGCGCCTTGGGTCCACGTCGCCCAGAAAAGCTCGTTGTTCTCCGCGCCCATCGCGCTCTGGCGGCGCAGGACGGCGAGCGCGCCTTCGGGCCTCGGCGAAAGCGCGGCGGACGCGAATTGCAGGTTGATCGGGCCCGTGGCCCAGCCCGTGGCCGGGTTGAAATGGGCCTCGCCCGCGCTCGGACCAGCGAGCACGACGAGCGTACCCGTGGGGCCACCGCCGCCGGAACCACCCATTCCGCCGGAGCCACCCATTCCGCCCGAACCGCCCATTCCGCCGGAGCCACCGCCGCCGCTGCCGCTTCCGCCCATTCCGCCGCCGCCGCCCGCGCCTCCGATTCCGCCTCCGCTTCCGCCGGCGCTTCCGCCCGCGCCTCCGATTCCGCCTCCGCCTCCGCTTCCGCCCAGGCCGCCCGCGCCGCCCGTGCCGGTGCTGCTGCTCGACGAGGACGCGGAAGAGCTACTGCTCGCCGCGAGGGAGCCGCCTGCCCCGGACGTGTAACTGGGCAACTCGGAGCCTTGGGCGCAACCGAAGAGGGGGACGAGCGCGGCGAGGGCGAGGAAACGGGGAAGCATGCACCATTTGTCGCGTGCACCCCGGGGACGTCAAGCTTGGAGGAATGAAGGAGGCGGGACGGAAAGGGGGGCGCGATGCCCCCCACGTCGGGATCACCGCACGGTGACAGCGATCTTGTAATCGAACACGGCCACCGGATTGCCCGGATTACGCGAGAAGGGCGCCGCCTGCACGAGCAGGTAGTACTTGCCGCCCGCGAGGTTCTTCGCGAAGGGGCTCGTCGGCGTCGCGCCGAGGCCGTCGATGGCCGAGCAGTAACCACGGCCGCCGTCGTCGTCCGCGCCGAGCTCCACGCCGGCTGCGTCGTAGAGCGTGAGGAAGCTGTCGATCGGATCGACTCCGTTCGCGCAGGACTCCGCGGCGCTTCCCTCGATGATCTCCGCCCGCAACGACTTGCCCGCGGGCACCGTCACCTCGAAGAAATCGTAATCGTCGAAGGACGGGTGGGTTGCCGTGACGAACGTATCCGCGCCGGTCGTCGTGTCGGCGTCGGCCTGCTGGTCGTTCGGCTCGGTCTCCGGGCCACTCTCGGAGAGCACCTTGGCCCGCAGCATGTACGAGGCGATCGTCCCGTCGTTGTTCCTCTCCTCGACGACCGCGTAATACGCCCCGGCCGGCAGGTTCATCGTGAGCGCCGAGCAGGCTCCCTCGCCGCTCACGTTGTCCGTCTCGAGGAGCGTGCCCATCGAATCGAGCAGGCGGATCGTCGACGTGAAGCCGCATCCGATGCCCGTGTCGTTCAGCGTCTCGAGCACGAGCACCGCGTCTGTCGCGAGGTCGATGCGGAAGACGTCCACGTCGCCGACCGCGCCGACAGCGCCCGTCACGAGGCCGCTGCCCGTGAGCTGCACGGCCGAGGCGTCGGCTTCGGCCGTCGTCGCGTTTGGCTCGATTTCGACCGTCGTCTCCAGCGCGCACACGTCGCTGCAGCCGTCGCCCGCCGTCGTGTTGCCGTCGTCGCAGGCTTCCATCCCGTCGATGTAGCCGTCGCCGCAGGTCTCGGTGCGATCGCAGGTCGCCTCGCAGCCGGGGCCGCCGTCGCACTCTTCGCTCGCCTCGACCACGCCGTTGCCGCAGGTCGACTCGACGGCGAACTCGAGCAAGTAGCCCGGGATGATCGTGTTGTTCTCGAAGTCCTCGACCTTGACGAAATACGTGCCGGGCGCGAGGCGGCGCGCGCCGGCCTCTGTCTTCCACGTGATGCGCGAGCAGATGTTGATGCCGCCGTCGTCCGCCGTCGCGAGCTCGGTCGTGCCGTCAGAACCGTAAAGCGTGATCACCGTGTCGAGCGGCAACGCGCAGGATCCGGGGCCGTTGGCGTCGTAGGTCTCGAGCCGGACGTCCGACGTCGCGGCCAGCGTGAAGCTGTACCAGTCGAGGTCCGTGCCGGGATCGATCGCGCCGCTGGCGATCGCGTAGGGCGTGAAGGGACCGCTCGCCGCGCCGAAGGTGTCGTTCGGCTCCGTCTCGGGCGTCGACTCCTTCATGCAGGTCGCGTCGCAGCCGTCGCCCGCCGTCGTGTTGCTGTCGTCGCACGTCTCGGGCACGTCGATGAGCCCGTCGCCGCAGGTGGCCGTCCTGTCGCAGGTCGCCGAGCATCCCGCGCCGCCGTCGCACTCCTCGGCGCCCTCGACCTTGCCGTTGCCGCACGTCGCGTCGAGCGTGACGAGCAAGCGATAGCCGGGGATCACCGTGTTGTTGAGGAAGTCCTCGACCGAGACGTAATACGTGCCCGCGGGCAGGTGTCGCGCCGCGCCGTCGCCGGGCTTCTTCGCGTCGATCTTGCCGCACGCGCCGAGGCCGCCGAGATCACGCTCGAGCAACATCGTCGTGCCGTCGGTGCCGTAGAGGCGCAGCAGCGTGTCGATGCCGTTGCAGGTGCCGGGGCCGTTCACGTCGAAGGACTCGACCGTGAGGTCGCTCGTCTGGTCGAGCTGGATGGCGTAAAAATCGACGTCCGCGGCCGGGTTGATCGCGCCCTGGTAGAGCGTGATCGGGGCGAAGCCGCCCGACGCTTGCATCGCCGTTTCGTTCGGCTCCATCTCCAGGACGACCGACGTCTGGCAGGCCGCGCTGCACGCGTCGCCGTCCATCGTGTTGCTGTCGTCGCAGGTCTCGGGCGCGTCGACGAGGCCGTCGCCGCACACGGCGATGCGATCGCACGTCGCCGAGCAGCCTGCGCCGCCGTCGCACTCTTCGGCGCCGCCCACGACGCCGTCGCCGCAGAGCGCGTCGTACGTCACGACGAGCTTGTAGCTCGGGATCGATTTATCGTTCGCCGACTCCTCGACCTTCACGAAGTACGTGCCCGCCGCGATGTGCCGCGTCGCGGGGCTCGTCGTGCCGTCGAGGCGCGAGCAAGCGTTCGTCCCGCTGTCGTCGTCCGTGGCGATCATCGTCGTGCCGTCGGCCGCGTAGAGCGTCACGAGCGTGTCGATGTTCGCGCAGCTCGTCGGACCGTTCGCGTCGTACGTCTCGACGTGTAGATCCGCGGTGGCGGGCACGGTGATCTCGTACCAGTCGACGTCGGTGCCCGGGCTGATTCCGCCCGAGATCAAGACGCCCGGCGAGAACGGCCCGTTCGCCGTGCCCGAGGTGTTGTTGGGTTCGGTCTCGGTGAACGTGTCGACCACGCACGTCGCGCTGCAACCGTCGAGGCTCTTCGTGTTGCCGTCGTCGCACGCCTCGGCGCCCGCGACGATGCCGTCGCCGCAGGTCGTCACGCATACGCTCGGCGCGCCCGTGCACGTCCAGCCGGGCTCCGGGGCGCAGAGGTCGCTACAGCCGTCACCCGCGGTGGCGTTCGCGTCGTCGCAGGTCTCGGCGCCCGCGACGAGGCCGTCACCGCAGGTCGTCATGCATGCGCTCGGCGTGCCCATGCAGCTCCAGCCGGCCTCCTGTATGCACGCGGCGTCGCAGCCGTCGCCGGCCGTCGTGTTGCCGTCGTCGCAGGTCTCGGCGCCGGTGATCACGCCGTTGCCGCAGTCCAGGGTGCACACGCTGGGCGCGCCGGAGCAGCTCCAGCCGGCCTCCTCCACGCATGTGGCATCGCAGCCGTCGCTCGTGGTGGTGTTCCCGTCGTCGCAGGCTTCGGTGCCTGTGATGGCGCCGTCGCCGCAGACGTCCGCCGAGCCGCCCTGTCCGCCCTGTCCGCCTTGGCCGCCTTGGCCGCCCTGTCCGCCTTGGCCTCCCGTGCCGCCTGTGCCTCCGGTGCCGCCTTCTTGGGGGATCTCACTTCGATCGACCGATGCGATCAGCTCGCAGCCCATGGATCCGAAGGATCCCAGACCGATCACGAGCGCCACTCCAAAGTGCCGCGTTAGCCTCATGCGCGATAGCTCAATGAATCGCCCGGCCGGCGTCAAGGGTTCGTTGTGAAAGCCTCTCGCGGGGCGTGTCGTCAACCCGCGTCGTTCCCGCCCACGGGGCCCTCGTCTCCCGGCTCTTCGTCGGCGCTCGCGTCGGCGGCTGCGAGGGCCGACTTCGTGCGCACCTCGTCGAAGAAGAGGTCCTGCGTGACGCGATCCCTGGGAAACTCGGCCTCGACGCGGCTCATGATCTCCACATAGGTGGTGATGAACTGTTGCTTGATTGCATTCCGTGCCGCGCGTTTATCGCGTGCCGCTTGCCCGGCGCTGTTGCGGTCCGAGAGGGCTTTCTCGTATTGCTCGCGGTGGAGGGCTACCGCGTCCCATTCCGACTGGGCGTCGGGCCAGAGCGGGACGACGGCGGCCAGGCGTCCTTCGAGGTCTTGCATGGCTTTGGTCTGGGAGTCGCCGACGAGCCGGGTGATGGGCGACGAGCCCTCGGGAAAGACGAGCCCTGCGATACGGCCGAATCGTCTGCCATCGGCGATTTCGACCTTTTGCTGCACGAGCCGAATGCGGCGATCGGAGACGTAATTCTCGTACTTGACGTCCACGCGGGTGGGGAGGATGGCCTTGACCGCGTCTTCATAAGCGACCTGGCCCGCGGAGAGCTCCGCGCCTGCGGCCGTCATCTTGATTGCGAGCTCCAGGAGCGCTGGAACATGCGTGAACTTGCCGAGCATACGCGCGGCGTGCGTGGACAGCTCGACACACTTGGAAACGGGCGTATTCATGGTGGGTGCCTGCATCGGGCTTGATCCTCCGGGGGTGAGACAAGGTACACAAGTTCTGGTGCGCGTGTCAAAGGGGATGCGGGAGAGGAGCATGGGGGCGCTCGTGTCGACGCAAAACGGGGGATACGTGGTGGGTGGTGGGGGTTGCGTGGGTGCGAGAGGGGCGAAACGTGTTGGTTGGCGGGCGTCGCGTCGGTGCAAGAGGGTCAAACGAGGGTGTTGGGTGGTGCTTGCGCGCGTGCGAGAGAGGCCATGCAGTGTGTTTGGGGGCTCTTGCGTTGGTGCAAGACGGTCCTCGCAAGGTGTTGGAGGGGGTTGCGTGGGGGCAAGAGGCGTCGCGGGATGCGGGTGGGTGGATTTGCGTCGGTGCAAGGCACGTCTAGCAACTTGGTTGGGGGTCTTCGCGTGGGCGGGAGCGAGGGGGAGGACGGTTGTGGGAGGTGTTCGCGTGGACGGAGGGGGAAGGGGGCGGGGGTGGGGAGGCTGCGGAAGCCTGCCGTCGAGTCGCTTGCTCCCACGATGGGAGCGTGATAGGGTTCGTCCGTCGTGAACCGGATCGTGTTCGACGTCAAGGGTAACAGTTATCGTCTGATATCCCAGGTCAAGTACGGGCCATTGTATCTGGTTTACATTCGATTCGTCGGCACGCATGCCGAGTATGACAAGATCGACGCGACGATCGCATGAAGGCATTGCAATGATCGAGCCGATTGTGGATGAGCAGAGTCATCGTCGGGCGCTCCGCAGGATCGAAGAACTCTGGGGCGTGGAGCCGGGCTCGCCCGAGCTGCAAGAACTCGACGCTCTCGCGACGCTGGTCGACGCATACGAACGCAAGCATTTCCCCATCACGCCGCCAGACCCCATCGCCGCGATCGAGGCGCGGTGCGAGCAGCTTGGTTGGACGCGCAAGGACCTCGAGCCGCTGATCGGTTCCAGGGCCCGCGTTTCGGAGGTCCTGGGCCGAAAACGAGCGCTCACGCTGCCGATGATCCGGAAGATACACGCGTCGATGCAGATCCCGGCCGAGGTGCTGATCGCGCATCCACCTTCACGCGGGCGGCCGCCGCCGCGGCGGACCTCGGGGCGGAATCCTCATGGGAAAGGCACAAAACGCGCGGCCTGAGCCAACGATCCGTTTCACTCGAACGTACGCCGACAACACCTCGCTGAACACGTCCCGTAAAAAATTTATAATATATGCATAAACATGCCAACGCCGTCCAATTCGGCACTGTTGCCAATGTTCGGGCTACCCAGCCTCCACGACGCTGCGACATTAGCCGTATAAGGGAGCTGGAATGAGCAATGACACGAAGAGCTTCGGAGAGGCCGCTACGTCCCTGGCACGAAATCCGCTTGGAATCATCGCGCTCTTCATCGTGCTTGTGTACGGTCTCGCCTCGCTCGTTACAGCCTTCTCAGGCTCACTTACGTCTGCGGAGCGACTGCCGCTCATTTACTTTCTAATCGCGTTCCCAGTTCTGGTCCTCGGCGTCTTTTCGTGGCTCGTCAGCAAACATGGCGGGAAGCTCTTCGCGCCCAGCGACTTCAAGAACGAGGAGAACTACGTTAAGATGCAGATGTCCGTTGTTGCATCGCTGACGGCAGCGACGGCAAAAGGAGACACGCCGGCATCTGAGGCACAACTACACCAAATCGTCGAGGTCGTGCGAGCGGCAGGTCCAATCGCAACTGTCACCGGTGAGGCATGGAGGAATCAAATTCTGTGGGTTGATGATGGCCCTGAGAACAACACATTCGAGCGACAAGCATTCAAAGCTATGGGGCTCGGCTTCACGTTGGCGCTTTCGACCGACGAAGCGTTCGAGAGGATGTCGCAAAACAAATACGCCGCGATCATTTCCGACATGGGCCGGCGTGAGGGGCCACGGGAAGGCTATGTTTTACTCGACCGGCTTCGAAAGGAAGGCGACCTCACGCCGCTCTTCTTCTACGCAGCGTCGAATGCTCCCGAACACAAGCGTGAGACGCGTGAGCATGGCGGGCAAGGGTTCACGAACAACGCCCAAGAACTGTTTCAGATGGTCACGCGAGCCATCATTCAGAGGCAGATGGCGTGATAGCGGCTAACACGGCGTTGTGCAGACGGCCGGTTCCGCTGGCCGCCGCCGGGGACATGGTCCGTGCCGGCGTCGCCGTGGGCAATCCGAGCTTCATCAAGCACTTCATCTGGCCATGCGTGCTTGGCAACGGCCCAACAAACGGCTGTTGCCGACCGGGCTTCTTCCCAGCGGACGCATCAATGCGCCCGATCGCCCATGCAGCCGTCCTTACCCGAGACGCATGACCATGGTACGGTGCCAGCATGAAGCTCGCGCAATCAAGGGTCACAGCGCGGGGACAGATCTCGGTCCCCGCCGAGGTACGCAAGCGGCTTGATCTCGTACCGGGGGCTATCTTGGAATGGGATGCCGAAGGTGATCGGATCACCGTGCGGCGCGTCGGTCGGCACACCTTGGAGGATCTTCACCGTGCACTGTTCTCGCAGGAGCCCCAGCCGCGAGGCGTAGAAGATCTCAAGGAAGGCATCAGGCAGCACACGAGGGCCCGCCGCAGGTGACCCTCACCGCCGATGCGGAATCTCCAGCGTAAACGTCACCCCCTCCCCCGGCCGATTGTCCACCAGCACCCGCCCCCCGTGCGCCTCCGCCACACTCTTCACAATCGCAAGACCAAGCCCCGTTCCATCCCGATCCGCGTCCGTCGTGAAGAACCGATCAAAGATCCGCGGCAATATCGCAGGCGGCACCCCAGGACCCCGATCCGAAACGACGATCCGGATCACGTCCTCGGGCGGCCCTCCCTCGATACGCAGGCGCACCGCCTCTCCCGGTGGTGAGAATCGTACGGCATTGTCGAGCAGGTTCCCGAGCGCCGTCTCCACGTCCGTCGGCCGGCAGAACACGCGCCTCTCGCTCGCCAAAAAATCCAGGAGCACAGGCTGATCCGGCCCCGTCGCGCGCTCCTTCGTGGCCTGCGCGAGCGCCTCGAGATCACAGTCGCGCATCGGCTCGGCCGAGGCCTCGATCCGCGAGAGCTGGAGCAGGCGCGAGACCAGCCGGTCGAGCCGCTCCACGTCGAGCTCGATGTTCCGCAGGAATCGCCCGCGCGCCTCGGGATCGTCGTGCGCGCCCTCCCCGAGCAGCTCCGCCGCGCCGCGGATCGACGTGAGCGGCGACTTGAACTCGTGCGCCACGTCCGCCGCGAACGCCGAGATGTAGCGCATGCGCGTGTCGAGCCGCTCCTTCATCGCCGCGAACGACTCGCCAAGCTCCCGGATCTCCCCGCCTCCGCCGATCGGCACCACCACGTCCCGCTCGCCCGCCGCGATCCGTTTGGCCGCGCGCGACAGCCGACCGAGGGGCCGCGAGATGCTCCACGCGAGCACGAGCGTCACGAGGCCCGTGCCGAAGATCGCCACCGCGAGCACACGCACGAGCCCCGCGCGGATGCGATGAAGCTCGAAGAGCACCGGCTGCGTCGATCGCGCGACGTACACCGCGCCCGTCACCACGCCGCTCGTCCGGATCGGATCTGCGAGGAACAAGATCACGCCCGGATCCCGCTCTCGCAGGCGCGTACGTGTCGCCTTCGTCCCCGCGAGCGCCGAGCGCACCTCGAACCGATCCGCGAGCGCGGGCCACTTTTCCCCCGGCGCCGCGCGTTTGTCGAGCACCGACCGCACGTCCCGCGAGCGCGGCAACATCGACGGCGGCGGCGGCTCCGGACCCTCGGGCGGCCCCTCCGCGTGCGAGTCGGAGACCACCACGCCACCCGCGTCCACGAGCCGGATCCGCGTCCGCGTCCGTTGCGCCGCCGTCGCGAGGATCTTCTGGTGCTCCGGATCCCCCAGCGTTTGCCCCGCGCCGAGGTTTTGCTCCACGAACGCACGCACGAGCGTCGCCTGGTTCGACATGTCCCGCTCGAGCCCGTCGAGCAGCTCCCGCTCGTGGATCCTCGCGAATTCCAGCCCGATCGCAGGCACGAAGAGCGCGAGCAGGTTCACTCCGAGCAGCCGCACCCGGATGCGGCCGAGCCACACGAACAACTTACGCACCGGCGACCTTGTACCCGACGCCGTGCACCGTCGCGATCGGGTCCTCGCCGCCGGCAGCGCGGAACTTCATGCGGATCCTGCGGACGTGTGTGTCGATCGTCCGCTCGGTGATCAGGTTGTCGTAGCGGTAGGCGCGCGTCATGAGCTGGGTGCGTGACAGGACGATCCCCGGCCGTTCGAGCAGCGCACCGAGCACGCCGAGCTCCGTCGCCGTGAGCTGCACGGGCGTTCCGCCGAGCCGCGCTTCGTGTCGCTCCACGTCGAGCTCGATCCGGCCGTGCGAGAGCACCTTGCGCGCCGCCTCGCCCGGCGCTTCGAGCCTGCGCAAGAGCGCCTTCACGCGCGCCACGAGCTCGCGCACCGAGAAGGGCTTCGTCAGGTAGTCGTCGCCGCCGAGCTCGAGGCCGAGGACGCGATCGATCTCGTCGCTGCGCGCCGACAGGAAGAGGATCGGCACGCGGCTCTCGGCGCGGATGTTCCGGCACGCGGAGAGGCCGTCGACCTCGGGCAACATCACGTCGAGGATCACGAGGTCCACGCCGCCCTTCGCCACCGCGTCGATCGCCTCGCGGCCGTCCGTCACCACGGAGACCTCGTAGCCCTCTTTGCGCAGCGCGTACTGCAGGACTTCCCGGATGCGCGCCTCGTCGTCGACGACCAGGATGTGTTTGCTCACGTCTCGATCGGCTCCTCGGCGCGCAGGCTCTCTTCGGCTTCGAGGGCAGCGCCGAGGCCCTCGACCCGCGCCTGCACCTCCGAGACGATACCACCGATGTCCGCCGCGGAGGATCCGCTGAAGCGCGCCACCGTCACCTGCGTGCGTAACGCCTCGGCGAGCGCGCAGAGCTCCTCGAGGGCACGCGTTTCCCGGTCGCGGAGCGAGGACAGGCGGCGGACGTTCTCGAGATCGAGCCGCGCCGTGGAGAGCGCCCGGTTCGATCCCGAGGCCCGCTCGATCTCACGCACGCGTGCCTCGGCCCGCGCGAGATCGAAGGCCTCTTTGCGGAGCAGCGCTTCGAGCTCCGCGTGACGCACCACGCGCCGCTCCACCTCGGCCTCGATCCGCGCCGCCGCCTCTGCCGGAAGCACGCTCGCGAGCGGCGTTCCTCGCGACGCAGCGACGGCCTCCCCGAGCGCTGCTTTCACCCGGGCAAGCGCGCTCCCTGCCGCGCCCACCGGGGCCGGGGCCGCGCGTTTTGCGGTCAACGCGATCGGCCCCCAGAGCGGCCACAGCGGCACGGCCAGCGCCGCCGAGGCCACCGCGCGTGAGCCTCCCGAGGGCGACGATCGGTAGATCGCCACCGCGCAGCAAAGCCCCGCGACGAGGTAAAGTAGCGAGAGATCACGCAGGCTCATTGCCCTCCCTCCTCCTCGTCCACGGCCTCGTCTTGCACCTTCAGCGGGTCGATCACGTACGGCCTGTCGCTGTAGATCGCCGCCGACGTGAGGCTCGTGAGCACCGCCTCCGTGAAGCTTCCCTCGCGGTCGCGCAGGAACGGCACGCTCGTCGCGCGAGGCCGCACCAGATACGGCCGCAGGATCCACGTCGTCTGACCACCCACCGCGAAAAACACGGCGATGAACGCGATCGCCGTCGTGAGTTGCCCCTTCCCCTCGCCGAGCCCTCGCACGAGCAGCGAGAGCGCCGCGAGCCCCGCCACGCCGTACGCCGCCGACGCGACGATCGCCGCCGTGTGGTACCCCATGCCGAGATCGAGCATCAGCCAGAGCGCCGGCGCGAACGCGAGGAGCACCAGCGACGATCGACCTGCCGACGCCAGCGCGAGCGCGACGATCGATCGCATCGGCCAGGGCCTCCCGAGCACCGCCGCGAGCGCGTGGAATGCCGGGGCTGCGAGCGCGAGCGTCGCGAGTACGGCGAGCGGCACCTTCGCCGCGCCGTAGAGGATCTGCGCGCCGCCCCGGAAGCTCCCGAGCACTCCGCCAAACGCCGCCGCGCCGAGCGCGATCGAGGCCAGCGAAGTCGCGGCGATGGCGCGCACCTCCGGGTGATCGTCGCGGCAAGCGCGCGCGATTTCTCCCGGCGAACGAAGCAAACGTGCAAGGACGGTCGCGCTCACGGTGTACCTCCAAAGATCGGCAACGTGCTCCACCAGACCCGCGCCGACAGCGCCGTCGCGAAGATCGCGAAACATGCCAGCGACAAACCGCTGATCGTCTTCACCCCCGCCGAAGCGCGCCCGAGCGGCACGCCGATCGCCCCGAGGAACGCGCGTAGCCCGAAGATCCCCGCGAGGATCAAGCCGAGGCCCGCCGAGAACGCAGCGCCGATCCGCGTGCTCGACGTCGTCACGAAGAGCGCCATCGCCGGCGCGAGTCCGCCGAGCACGAGGCCCGTCGTCGCCGCTCCGCGCGCCGCTGCTTTCACCGCGGCCGGCGGATCGACCGGCGCATCGAAGAGCGTGAGCACGATGAAAAGCGCCGGCACCCCGAGCCCCGCGACGGCGAGCGGCGCGAGCGGCACCGCGGCCGCGTGCTTCAAGATCGACATTCCTCCCTCCCGCGTCCCGATCGCGAGTCCATAAAGCGCCGAGAGCGCGAGCGCGGCCCCGAACCTCCGCGCGTCCTCCAGAAACGACCCCGAGGCCCCTTCCGGACCGTCCCCGAGCAGCACCTTCGCGAACGACGGCGCGCCCTCGTCTGTGGGGGCCTGCGGGGCCACGTGAAGCTCTGCGGGCAGCTCGGCGGGCGTGTCTCTCGTCGGTTCGGGCGGGGCGTCGCCCGCGAGGGCATCGACGTACGAAGCGTGGGCTTGCATGAATTCCTCCGGTGTTGCGGCCACGGGCCGCGCCAGACCCCCTGGAAGTACCCCGCCGGTTTGGCGCTCCTCCGCCTTCGCCGCGGAGGACTCGCGGATTGAATTCGACGAAATTGTGGCAGGGTGGATCACGGACGATCCAGCTCCTTCCTCGGATCCGTTCCGTTGGGATCCTGGGGGTTTCGCTGCTAGAAGGGGGGCCATGCACGTTCTCGTCATCGGCGGGACGCGGTTCGTCGGGCCGCTCCTCGTGCACCGCCTCCTCGCCGGGGGGCACGAGGTGACGTTGTTCAATCGTGGGACCTTCTCCGATCCTTTCGGCGACCGCGTGGAGCGGCTCGTGGGTGATCGGACGACGGCCGACCTTTCGAGGCTGATGAGCGACCGTCGCTTCGACGCGGCGGTCGACTTCGCGGCGTACCGCTGGGAGGACACGCGTGGCGCGGTGGAGGCGCTCGGCGGCCGCGTCGGGCATTACGTGTTCATCGGGACCGGCCAGGTGTACCTCGTGCGCGAGGGCGCCCCGAAGCCCGCGCGGGAGACCGATTATGCCGGCCCGGTGATGCCCCGCCCCACGGACGAGGACGACGCGGCGCAGTGGGACTACGGCTCGGGCAAACGCGACTGCGAGGACGCGCTCGTCGAATCCTTCGAGAAATCACATTTCGCCTCGACGCGTATCCGCATTCCCATGGTCAATGGCGAGCGTGACCATTACCGTCGCCTCGAGCGCTACCTTTACCGCCTCGTCGACGGCGGCCCGATCCTCGTCCCCGACGGCGGCCCGCACCCCGTACGTCACGTCTATGCGGGCGAGGTCGCGCGGTTCATCACGGAGATCCTCGGCCGCGAGGACACGTTCGGACAAGCGTACAACGTTTGCCAGCGCGAGACGCCCTCGCTCATCGAATTGCTCGGGCTCCTGGCGGGAATGCTCGGTTGCCGCTCCAAGCTCGCGCCCGTTGCGTCCTCGGACCTCCTCGCCGCGGGCCTCTCGCCCCGTGAGCTCTCGCCCTTCAGCGGCAAATGGATGTCGATGCTCGATCCTTCGCGGGTCGAGGCCGACCTTGGCTTCCGCCACGAGCCGCTCTCGACGTACCTCGGCAAGATCGTGGCGAGTTTCCTCGCGTACGGGTGCGCGACGCCGCCGGACGGCTACGATCTCCGCGGCAAGGAGATCGAGCTCGCCCATCGCTGGCTCTAGGAGCGGGAGACCATGCGGCCTCCGCCCTCGATGCGGTTCGATTAACGCTCGGTCTCCGTGCGCCGGCGGGACGAGCATCGGCCGCTCCAGGTTCCCGGCATTCTTGCGGCCCCACCGCGATCCGGGCATCCTTCGGATCTCGCCCATGCGTTCATCGACCTTCGCCTTCGCCCTCACCGTGCCCGCCCTCCTCCTCGCCTGCGGCGCCCGCACCGATCCCACGGCGTTTGATCTCGGCGGCGGTGGCGGCGCGTCTTCGTCCAGCGCGGGTGGCAGCGGGGGCGTGTCGTCGTCTTCCTCTTCCTCCGGCACGGGCGGCGCTCCCGTCTGCACGGTCGAGCTTTGCAACGGCCTCGACGACGATTGCGACGGCGTGATCGACGAGGAGAGCCAGAACGCGGGCGCCGATTGCCTCACGGGCCTCCCCGGGATCTGCGGCGACGGCACCGTCGTCTGCACCGGGGGCACCCTCGCGTGTACCCCTGACAAACCTCCGGCGCCCGAGTCGTGCGGCAATGGCATCGACGAGGATTGTAATGGGATCATCGACGACAACTGCGTGAAGCCGAACGGATGCAGCGACGGCACCCGCGAGGGGTACCTCGACGAGGACCTTTACCCCTTGATCGCCGGCTGCTCCGGCGGATGGAGCTTCCCGGGCTTGATCGTCGCCCCCCTTCCGCAATGTAATCTCGTCTCCGGCAACACGAGCCCGAACCCCAGCGGAAACGGGTGCAGCGCGGCCGACCTTTGCTCTCCGGGTTTTCACGTCTGCAAGGGCGCGGAGGACGTGTCCTTCCGCTCGCCCACGGGTTGCGACGGCGTGGGCCTCGCACCAGGTTTTTTCGCCACCCGGCAGGGCTCGACCGGCTGCGCGATCTGCACGCTCGGCACGATCACGGATCCCGACGTCTGCAATGGCTGTAGTTGCGCCACGAACTGCGAGCAAAACGACAGCACTGCGAACGACCTCTTCGGCTGCGGCACGCTCGGCAATGCCGCGTCGGGCAACTGTGGCGTCCTCGACCTCACCTCGGGCAACGGTTGCTTGGCGCTCGGCAGCCCGTGGTTATGCGAGGCCGGGGGCGGCTGCAACGAGGCGAACGCCGTCACCAAGCTCGGCCCCGAGGGCGGCGGCGTGCTCTGCTGCGCGGATTGAGCCGGGACGCGGGCCCTTGACGTCGGCTCGTCTCCCGCGTTTCATGGGAGCCATGCCGTCGGGTGGGCCGAGGCTCTGCGTGCTTCACATCTCGGACCTGCATTTCTGTGCGTCCGAAACGCGCGGCCACTACTGGAACACCGAGGCCAGCGAGCTCTCGGTCGCGCCCCACAACCGCCGCGGGCTCCTCGGCAGCCTGCTTTACGACCTGCGCAACGAGGGCCTCACGCCCGACCTCGTCATCGTCTCGGGCGATCTCCTCGACCGCGGAAGCGAGAGCGGCGTCCTCCCCGTCGTCACCTTCCTGAAGGACCTCGCCTTGGGCCTCGGCCTTCCGGTGACCCGTGTCGTCATCGCCCCTGGAAATCACGACGTCCTGCGAAGCGGCGACCCGGCGGGGCGTTACGCCCTCTATGACCGGATCCGCGGCGACCTTTATGGCGACCTGCGCCCGGCCTTCGCCCCCGACACGCCGGCCCATCGGCGCGTCGATCACCACCTCTTCGAGGATCTCGGCGTCGAGGTCGTCGCTTTCAACTCCTGCGAGGAGCTCGAGCCGAGCGCGCAGAAGGATCACGGCTCTGTCGGCATTGGCCAGCGCGACCACGCGGACGGCCTCCTCCGGCGCACCCAACGCAAGAATCTCTTTCGAATCGCGGTCGTCCATCACCACCTCGAGAGCCCGGTGGGCGTCGGGCGCACCGATTACAGCGTCATGACCGACGCGGGCGGCATGCGGCGCTGGCTCGCGCGGGAGCGATTCCAGCTCGCGCTCCACGGCCACCAGCACGTCGATTGGCACGACGTACGCGAGCTCGACGGATGGTTCCTCGCCATCGCCGCCGCTGCCAGCGCGGGCGTCGCCGAATATGGTCGCAAGGAGTGGAGCCTGCCCATCGCCTACCAGATCATCGCCGTCGAGGGCTCGGCGCGGGGGCGGCGCATCCGGCGCGAATACGATCCACAAACGATGGAATGGGCCGACGCCGGCCGCGGCGACGACACGCAGGCCCTTCGATTCGGCCCCGCCGATGCGGCCGTCTCCTCGGGCCCTCCACGCGAAGCCAAGGCACCTCCCCCCGAGGAGCCCTCTCCGCCCAGCATCACCCGCAAGGGCCGCATCGTCGTCAAGATCCAGCACCTCGAGCGCGCCATTGCCTCGCACCGCACCACCCTCCGCGTGCAGCTCGTGAGCCTCGCCGCCGCCGTCGCCCTGGCGATTGCCTTGGCCGTGTACCTCTTCCGCCTCCTGCCCCCGGTCCTCTCCGTCTCGGGCGGCTTCGCGCTCCTTTTTGCGGGCTCGATCGGGCTGCCGATGCGGCTCGCCGCGTATCGTGAGGCGATCGACAAGCTACATTTCTTGAGGGATGGTTATCAGCGTTGCGCGACGCACCGCGACGACGAGCTCGCGCAGGTGCTCGACGAGCGATTTCACCGTCTCATTTGAGGGCGCCCATGGATGTGGATGAGAAAGAGAAGTTGGACGCGGCGCTCGAGGCGCTCGAGGCTCGTGCGCGCGTGCGGCGCCGGGGGAGCATGCTCGTGACGCTCGTGCCCGTCGGCTTGACGGCGCTCATCGTGGGCGGATTCGCGATCCACATCGGCACGAAGAACCTCGAGCTTTACGACGCCAGAAAATCAGCGGAGGAGCTCGACCAGAGGCTCGCGGAGGGGCAGGTCAAGCTCGCGGAGGTCGAGAAATCGCGAAAACAGCTCGAAGACGAGACGAAGCGGCTCGAGGATCGAAAAAAGGACCTCGAATCGTATCTGCGAAGCCAGCGGACGGAGGCGGAGGGGCCTACCACCGCTGGGATCGCCCGCGCGGTCGATGCGCCCGAGAGCGTCGTGCTCGCCGAGGAGGGCAAGGTGCCCGAGGGATTACGCCCGACGCCACGCGCGTCGGTGATGTCGCGCCCGGGCATCGCGGGGCAGCCGGTCTACGACGTCATCCTCTCCCTCGACGTGGCCGAGGCCCAGAAAGACGCGATTGCGCGCGTCGTGTACGAGCTGAACCCCGTCTATTACATCTCGAAGCGTGAGCTCGTCGGCGGCGACGCGCCGACGTTCGAGGCCGCGGCCACGGTGTATGCATGCAAATCGACCGTGATCACGAAGATCGAGCTCCGCGACGGCTCGCGTATGGAGCTCGATTTCGACTGGTGCCGCTCGGAGGGATGGCCGCGCCAGAAGAGCCAGGACAGGCAGACGGTCGACCCCGTCCCCCCGCAGGAGCTCGAAAAAAGACCGATCCCGAAGAGGCCGCCCACGGCCCCGCGAGACCCGAACATCACGAACCCGCAAAAGCCGTAGTAGCTTGCCCGTCGTGGAGCCTGCCCGCCAGGTCTCCAGCATGTCCCACGATTACAGGTTAGAATGGTTTTTCCTGAGAGACGCGATTCTCCACGGGCAAAAATATTCCGTCGGACGTGAATCGGTCGCGCTGCTACGCGTCGAAGGTTCGCGGTCGACGGAAATGGCTGCGTGGAGGACATCGAAATGAAGAAGTACGCGACGATCCTGGCATTCCTCGTCCCGCTCCTCGGGCCAGCCATGGAGGCGCGAGCAGAGGCCGTCGTCGGGGTGGAAACGTCGTTCGATGCGTCGTTCACGCTCGCGCAGATGAGGCCGCCGATCCAGCCGCCCGTCCAGACCGCGCCCCCGGCCGAGCGTCCTTATGGTCGGCGCTCGACGCCTCGTTTGCCGTATGGGGTTGGCGCTCCTCCCACGCAGGGGCGATACGCGACGTACGCCGGGTACACCGAGCTCCGGATCGTGCCGGCGTATGGCGGAATCGCCTGGGTGTACGACGGTGAAACCCTCGTCGGCTCGATCGAAGCGCGCCCCGGCGCCCTGTTCGTCCCGGAGGGCCGCGCCTATGGTGTCGTCATGACCCGCGGCGATCGTACGGTTTGGCAGGGCCAGGTCCTGGCCACGCCCGGCGTCGTGGCCGTCTCCCTCGACCGATTCGGCGCTCCGATCGTCGAGCGAATGCCGCCCCCGCCCTCGCGTAGCGCTCCCTCGTATGCGCCCGACTTCGAGCGGCCCTTCTCGGCGATTCAGTTTCGTTCTGCGCTCGCCGATCTCGAGACCCTGCCGGACGATCGGAGCCGCCTCGCATTTTTGTCGGACGTCTTCGGTTCCCGCGGCGTCACCGTGGGCCAAGCGCACGATCTCCTCTCCCGCCTCGCCTTCGAGGAGACGCGCCTCCAGGCCCTCTCCCGCCTCGCCCCCGCTCTCGTGGGCCGCGGCGACACGTCGCGCCTCCTCGACATGTTTTTCACCTACGAAGCGCGCGCCCGCGCCTCCGCCCTCCTCCGCTTCCCCTGACACACAAGATTCCGTTTTGAGCCAGAGCGTGTCATCCCCGTGGTACGTTCTGGCCCTCATTCCGGATTTTCCGCAAAATCCACCTCGGCACGCTCATTGCTGAGGGCCGTCCCCTTATGAACTCCAAGAACTTCGCGATGCTTCGTTCTTCTTTCTTCGCCTCCACGGGCCTCGTCGTTGCCGCGTTCGCCCTCATGGCCTGCGGGACGAGCGTGGTTGGCGGCGGTGGATCCCCGAGCGGCGGCAATGGCGGCGGCGGTGCGGCTGGCGGCGGCGGTACGGCCGGCGGCGATCCGGGCTCGAATGCGATTGCCATGCTCCACAGCGAGTTCCCGCCCCCCTCGGGCGGCCCCGGCGGCAGCTCGAGCGTCGGCGGCGCCGGCCCCGATCCGGCCACGCTTTACATCGCGGTCGGTAAAAACCCGCAGATCTGCGCGGATCCCTTCGGGTACGAGGGCTGCGACTACTGGCGCGTCAGCGTCAATCTTCCCCCCGCGCTCCAGCAGGTCGGGACCATCCTGCTGAGTGATCCCAGCGTGATTTCCTATGCCTCCGTCGGCGGCCCCGACGAGGGCGGCGGCCAATGTTACGGCGGCGGCGGCTCCATCGAGGGGACGCTGGAGATCACCGCCATCGACGACACGCACGTCGAGGGTATCCTCTCCGGCATCGACACGGCCGAGTTCGACGCCAACGGCCCGTTCTACGCCGAACGTTGCCAGTTCTAGCCACAATGCCCGCTCAACGTCCCGTTCGCCGGGACACACGATAACCCGAGGCTCGCGCAATCGAGCGTGACCCTCGCGCCGCCCACGCAGACCGAGATCACGCTCCCGTCGCAGACGTCGATCCCGGGATCGAGGGGCGAGCAAACCTCCCCTGGCCTCGCGCAACGCGCCCCCGATCCCTCCTCGATGCAATCGGCGCCCATCGCCCCGCAATCGAACTCCGACGCCAGCGAGCCGTCGCAGGCCCGCACCCGCGCGTCGTTTGGCGCGCACGACGTCGAGCCTGGCTCGTCGCACGGAAAGACCCCGTCCTCCGTCGCGCATTGCGCGTCCGCTCCCTCCGCGCCCTCGGGGCACGTGAGCCCCACCGTGTTGCAATCCTTCGCGACCTTGAGGTTCGACGCCGGATCACAACGCACGTACACCCCCGACGTGCAACGCGGCGGCGCCGAAGCCTCGGGGAGACACCCGCTGAGCGCGCAACGGCCCTCGCTCGCGAGCCCGAGCCGGCATTCGCTCCCGGCCCCCCAGTGCGGCATGAAACACAGCTCGGCATACCGGCTCGCGCAATCGACGAGCATTCCCGCCGACACACAAACGTCCCCGGCGACCCCCGCGCAACGCGTATCCTCCTCGCCGAGCGGCTCGACGAAGGCACACCCGAGCGCCTCGGCGCAATCCTCGGCTTCACTCACGCAGGCGAGCAGGCTTGCTTGCGCCGCGATCCCGAACCGGTTCGGCGGCAGCGGCCCTGCGAGCCACCCGAGGCACGTCGAATACCGCGTCGCGCTCGCCGGCACGCCGATCGATCGTGCGATGGCCTCTTCGAGCCGTGGGCAACGCAGCGCGAGGCTACACGCCTTCGCCCCCGCTTCGATCGAGAGATACCCGGGCTGCGCCGAGGCCTCCGGCAGGACCGTGAGCCCATCGAAGACGGTGCAGCTCCAGAGACCAAGCACGAGACACGCCTGAAATTTCCCTCGCATCACCGGCGATTGTCGCCGATTTCTTTCGCCCGATACGGATTCGCGTGCAGATCCCATCGCGCCGCGGGCGCCGCGCGCCGACCTTCGAGCGTGGATCCAGAAGGCGCGCCCCCAGGCGGCTTCGAGCTCGCCGACGCCGGCGCGCGTCCCTCTCCGATCTCGCCCGGCGCCGCGACCCGCGGCAAGTTCGTCCCGACGATCCCCGCGGCGATCCGCGCGTCCGCAAAACCCGCCGCGACGCCCACATTTGCGCGTGGAGGGCTCGGCGCGGGCCTTCCTGTTGCTCCGAACGCGAACCATCCGGCTCCCACGAGCGCGGCCGCCGAGCCCAGCACCACGAGCGCCCGCCACGAACGCCGCTCGCGAGGCGCCTCCTCCACGGCCCCCGGCGCCCCTCCCGGATCGGCCCTGGGTTGGTCCAAAAAAACCCGCACCGCCTCCCGTCGTCGCTCGATCTCGCCCGCCCCGAGACGCTCCAGCCGTTGCCCGACCTCACGCGCAGGCGCCGGTGGCAAGGCTCGCTCGAGCGCCTCCGCGAACGCCGCCGCCGAGGGAAAACGCTCCTCGGGATCGCGGCAAAGCGCACGTTCGAGGACCTCGTCGATCGCGGGCGAGGCGCCGGGAACGACCTCCGCGATCCGCGGGATCTCGTCCGCCAGCACGCCCACGAGCACATCGGCCTCGTCGCGCCCATCGAAGAGCCGCTCGCCCGTGATCGCCTCGTGCAACAAGATCCCCGCCGCGAACACGTCCGCGCGTCGATCCACCTCGCGTCGCCTGAGCTGCTCCGGCGCCATGTACGCGATCGTCCCCTTCACGATCCCGCTCTGCGTCTGCGTGATCCGCCGCGCCGCCTTTGCCACGCCGAAATCGATGAGCCGCGCCCGCCCGTCGGTCCCCACGAGCACGTTCCGCGGGCTCACGTCGCGATGCACGATCTCCAGCGGCACCCCCCGCAGATCCTTCGCCTCGTGCGCTGCGTCGAGCCCTGCGAGCACGTCGAGCATGATCCGGCTCGCCATCGCGGGCGAGAGCCGCGTTGCCTCTTCCCGCGCTGCGAGAAGAAGCGCGCCGAGCGAGAGCGACTCGACGTAAGGCATCACCAGGCAAAGCTCCCCGGCCGCGTCGACCACGTCCTCGACCGGCACGACGTTCGGGTGCCGGATCGACGCCGCCACGCGCGCCTCGTCTCCCAGCATGTCCCGCAAGCCCGGTTCTTTCAGCAGATGCGGATGCACGCGTTTCAACACGACGAGCCGCTCGAACCCGACCTCGCCCGTCTTCCGCGCCATGTACGTCGTCGCCATGCCCCCCGACGCGATCTCGGCGATGACCTCGTACGGCCCGATCCGCTCGGGTGATCCACGCATTCAGAAGCTCCCCGTGGCCGCGACGAACGCCGGGCCCCCGAGGACGGGCGGCACGAACGAAAAGGCCACCTCGTTCGCCCCTCGACCCACGAGCCAAAACGAGCCGAGCGCGCCCGTGATCGCCCCGAGGCCAAGCGTCACGCCGAGGAGCACGTTCGTACGGGTCTGTTTGTCCTGGCCGACATCGAGTTTGTCCGCGGTCGGCGCTGCGTCGAAGTCCCGCCGCGCCGCGAGCGTATCGAGGCCCGACCACACGACGATCCCCGCGCTCGCCAGCGTCGCCGCGCCGCTCACCACGAGGGCCGGCGTGAGCCAGGGCCTTGGATCAAGCGGTTTTTTCCGTGCCTTCACGAGGGGCCGAGGCGCCTCCGTCCTGCCTTGCGCCACGGGCTTCGGCGCCTCCGCGGGCGTCTCCACCACGATCGGAGCGACGAGCGCCACGCTCCGCACGCTGCCCGCTTCGAGCACCTCCGTCCGCTTCACGGACACGCCACGCACGCGCCCTTCGAGCAGGTGCGTTCCCGGGTGCACGTACACGCTCGTTCCTTCGAGCGGCTGATCATCGATCCGCACGTCCTCCGCCTCTGGCGCGAAGACCTCGAGCCGCCCGAGCCTCGTCGAAAGCTGCGCGAGCGCCTTCCCCGCTTCGTCGCGATCCAACGCGTCCGCCTCTGCCTCGCGTAAATACCTCGCGTATCCGTTCGCCGCGCGCGCGGGCTCGCCTGCTTTTTCCCACGCGCGCGCCGCGTTCCAGAGTGGCGCCGGGTGCGGAGCCTTCTGGTACGCCTCCTCGAAGCGCTCCGCTGCGCGTGAAAAATCACCAGCGCGATACGCGTGTTCTCCCTCTTCGAAAACGCGCGTCGCCGCCTCTTGTTGCTCGGCCGTGACGGGAAGAGGCGCCTCGGCCCGCGCCTGCCCCGGGATCACGACGAAGGCCAGCGCCGCGAGCAGGGCGCCTCTTTTTCGATGATCGAAGCGGGCAAGAAAACTCATTCCGCGATAAGATACCACGCCTTCCACGCGCGCCGAGGGGCGCCCCGGCGCGGGGACCAGGGGTATGACACATTTTGTCCTTCCCTCTCGAGCGACTCGTGTGTCCATCACCTCCTTGCTCCTCGTCTTTTTGGCCTCCTGCGGCCCTGGCGAGGACGAATCCGTCGATGTCGAGCAGGCCCTCGATTCGTTCGAGGTCTCGCAGCACGAAGCGGCGCTCGTCGTCGCCTCGATTGCGCGCCTCGACCCGTCCGCCCCCGATCCCGAACTCGCGGCGGCGAAAGCGGCGGCGACGGCGGGCCTCGTCTTCCGCCCCGCGGATTGCGTCACCGCCGAACGAGAAAACAACACGGTCCGTTATGTGCTTTCCAGTTGCACCGGCCCCTTCCGGACGGCGAAGGTCGACGGCACCCTCGGCGTCGTGTACTCCGTCGGCGCGACCGGCCTGCACGCCCTCGCTTCGGCGCGGGATTTGCGCGTCGGGCGCGTGGTCCTCGACATCGACTCCGAGGGTCTTTTTTCGCTCGACG
Organism: Polyangium sp. (in: bacteria); assembly: GCA_031374535.1. Classification (GTDB taxonomy): domain Bacteria; phylum Myxococcota_A; class Polyangia; order Polyangiales; family Polyangiaceae; genus Polyangium. The sequence goes on along the minus strand of JANMGF010000573.1, from coordinate 1,957 downwards.
GCGACGGCGAGACGCGCCGTCTCGTGGTCTCGACGAGCGGCGTGGGCCAGGGACCGCGGGGGCATCGAATCGAGCGCAAGGGCTCGTACACCGTCACCTGGAATGCCACGGAGCGATGCGCCACGTTCGACGGCGCCTTCGAGAGCCTGGTGAACACGCGCGCGTTTCGCACCACGGTGCGTGGCTTCGCGCGTTGTGAAGGCGAATGCCCCGAGGCCGGCGGCGAAGTCGTGCACGAGCAGAGCGCGCTCGATGGGAGTATCCGCATCACGTACGACGGAAGCGCGGAGGCGACCTGGGCGAGCTCGGGTGGCCAAGGCGGCAAGATCCCGCTATTCTGCGGTGCTGGCGCATGAACGAAATGGACATGTCGTTTCGATCCGTTGGAGGTCCTCGATGAGCGAGGAGGTGCAGGACGAAGACGCCGCGCTCGTCACGCGTGTCCTCGCGGGCGATCGCAGCGCGGCGGACGCGCTCGTGCGGGAGCACCAGGCCGGGGTCCTGCGGCTCGTGCGTCGTTACGTGCGAAGGCCCGAGGACGGCGAGGACGTCACGCAGCGGGCCTTTCTCAATGCATTCGAGAAGCTCGCCGATTTCCGCCGTGAATCGAGCTTCCGCACCTGGCTCTACCGCATCGCGGTCCACGTCGCGCTGAACCACGTCCGCGGCGCCTCGCGCGAGGGCCCGATTGCCGACATGGACGATTTGCCCGCCTTCACGAGCTCCCTCGAGACGAGCCGGCTCGTCGCCGCCGAGGTCTGGGGTCGCGTCGCAGAGCGCCTCGAAGAGTTGCCCCCGAAGCAACGCCTCGCCGTCGAGCTGCGCCTCTTCCACGAGCTAAGCTTCCGCGAGATCGCAGTGCTCGCCGATTGCAGCGAGGACAGCGCGAAGGTGAACTTTCACCACGGCATCAAGCGCTTGCGAGGGCTGATTCCGGATCCGAACGCCTGATCTACGTTCCCCGCCGTCGCCGCCGCGCGCGCCATTGCACGAGGCCCGCGCCGATCGCGCCGATCGCGCCGAACGTCACCAGCGCCGCCACCACGCCGAAGGTCCGCGGAAAAACGTTTGTTCCCGCCGCCCGTTCATCCTTCCGAACCCATTTCTTCGCGGCATACGTCGCGCAGATCCCCGCCACGTCATCCGGATCGAGCGCGCGCCTCGCCACGTGCCCCGGCTTGAGCCCCGCGCGCATCACCGCCGATGTTTGCCCGCTATGCGCGAGCCCTGCCGCGTGCCCGAGCTCATGCAGGAGCACCGTCTCCAGATCCAGCCCATCCGCCGGCACGCGCGGTGCGTCGCTCCACCGCCGCGTCGCATCGAGCTCGATCACCACACGCCGGATCTCCCCGCTCCACGGATCACTCTCGACGTCCGTATGCGCCGCGATCGCCTTGCCGTGCCTCCATCCCTCGGCGACGGCCCGCACCTCGATCGACGCCTCTTCCCCCTCGTTCGTTTCGACAAACCCGAACCCCGCGCAAAACGTCCCCGACCATGTTTTCATCGCCCGTGACAAGGCGCCCCGACCCCCGTCGGAAAAACCCGGCACGGGTGTGGCAAGACGCACCCGTGCCGGAAGCAAAGTCAAGTGAAGGCGCGCGCCGTACTCGGAACGCCCCTCTTCGTAGGCCCTCGCCCCTGGCGCGACCGCCTGGGCGAACACCACGACGAGGAGCGCCAGGAAAAACCTCGAGCCGGCGCGCGCGTGCCTCATCCGATCACTGCCCGATAGCGACGGCGACGTCGGCCTCGGCCGCGTCGATGTCCATCGCCCCCGACTCCTCGAGCAATGCCTCGAGCTCCGGATCCGTGTCCTGCCCGTCCGCGTTCACGTCGCCCTGATCCGGCGGCATTTCCTGCGCGAAGCCCGCGCACATCGTGACGTCGCCCTCGTCCGGGTTCATCGCGTCGTTGTTGGGGTTGTCGTCCTTGTACGCCGTGCGCAGGCCGTCCA
>JANMGF010000548.1:0-3606 GCA_031374535.1 Polyangium sp. (in: bacteria) | reverse complement strand
GGGGTCGAGGCCGGCGATCCCGCCGTGGTCGAGGGCGACGGGGAGGCCGGGGCCGGCGGGCCTGCTCGAGGCGCCCGAGCTCGGCGAGCGCAACGGGCTCGACGGGGCCGACTCGAGGGACCGGCGCTCGGCGCGAAATCTTCCCCGGGCTCGACGGGCCTGGACCGCGCTCGACGTCGTATTTCCGCCACCCCCGCATCCGGGGGGGTCCAGGTGGCGGAAATGAAGGCGGCGGAATCGACGCGCGGCGAGCTCCTCGGCGAGCGTCGCGGGCTCGACGCGCCGGGCCTCGGGGGTGGGTTCGTCGGAGCCGCACGTTGCCTCGGGGGCCGGGGTCGAGGCCGGCGATCCCGCCGTGGTCGAGGGCGACGGGGAGGCCGGGGCCGGCGGGCCTGCTCGAGGCGCCCGAGCTCGGCGAGCGCAACGGGCTGCGTATTCCGGGCCCACGTGGGCACGCGTTCCGCTGGCACGTGGGCACGCGTTCCGCTGGCACGTGGGCACGCGTTCCGCTGGCACGTGGGCATCGATTCCGATGTGACATGGCCACCAGGTCGCAACGGACCCACTCCTCGGCCGGTCCCGCGGTTTGTCGGAGGGTACGCCGGCAAACCTTGGGACGGGATAGCGCTTGACGGAGGACCGGCACCGGGCTCGACCGATGCGTGCGCCGCGGGGTGGACGCACCGCGGGCTGGGGCTGCGGCTGGGTTTGTCGGAGCAGGGACGCGCGATGGTCGTGACGAAACGGAGCCTCTCGACGGCCCTCGGGGCGCGAGAGGGGAGATGTCGGAGCGGCATTCGATGCGGAAGATTCGGGAAGTCTTGCGGCTCAAGTATGACCGGAAGCTGAGCCATCGGAAGATCGCGGCTGCGGTGGGAATGAGCCCCAGCGCGGTGGACGCGTATTTGAAACGAGCGAACAACGCCGGACTGTCCTGGGAAAAGGCCTGGGACATGACGGACGCGGAGGTGGAAGGTCTGCTCTTCGAGCAGATAGGACGCAATGAACCGCCCGCCCGTGCGCCGATCGACTTCGGCTGGGTCCATCAGGAGATGCGCCGTCGCGGGGTGACCTTGCAGCTCCTGTGGACCGAATACCAGGAAGGCGTGAAGACAGGGCCGACCGGGTGCAGGCCCTATCAGTACAGCCAATTCTGCGAGCTGTATGCCGAGTATCGCGGGAAGCTGCGTCCCTCGATGCGACAGGTCCACCGCGTCGGGGAGAAGTGCTTCCTCGATTTCTCGGGAATGAAGCCGAAGATCTTCGATCCGACGACGGGCGAGGCGACGGAGGTGGAGCTCTTCGTGATGGTGCTCGGGGCGAGCGACTATACGTATGCTGAGGCGACGCGGACGCAGGGGCTCTCGGACTTCGTCGGGGCGACGGTGCGGGGGCTGGAGTATTTCGGCGCGGTGCCGGAGATCCTCATGCCGGATCAGCTCCGGAGCGCGGTGAAGAAGCCGGATTGGTGCGAGCCCGAGATCAACGAGACGTACGCGGAGATGGCGCGGCATTACGGGACGGCCATCGTGCCCGCGCGACCGCGAAGGCCGAAGGACAAGGCGAAGGTCGAGGCCGGCGTGCTGGTCGCGCAGCGCTGGATCCTGGCGTGCATGCGCAATCGTCGCTTCTTCAGCCTGGAGGAGCTAAACGCCGCGATCCGGGAGCTCTGCGAGGTGCTCAACGACAAGCCCTTCCAGAAGCTCGAGGGCAGCCGGCGGACGGCCTTCGCGGCGCTCGATAAGCCCGCGATGAGGCCGCTGCCGTCGCGGCGCTACGAGCTCGCGGAATGGAAGCTCGGCGTGGGGGTGAACGTCGATTACCACGTGGCATGCGACGGCCGGTATTACAGCGTGCCGTGCGAGCTGATCCAGGAGAGGGTCGACCTGCGGGTGACGGCGACGGTGATCGAGGTGTTTCGCGGGGGCGTGCGGGTCGCGTCGCATGAGCGCAGCTACGGGCCCAAGGGTGCGGCGGTGACGAGGCCGGAGCACAGGCCGCGCGCGCACCGCGAATTCGGCGACTGGCCGCCGGAGCGGCTCATTGCATGGGCGGGAAAAGCAGGCCCAAAGACGGCGGGCGTCGCGGAGGCGATCCTCGCGCGAGGGCCCCACCCCGAATCGGGCAGACGCGCGTGCCTCGCGCTCGTGCGTATGACGGACCAATACGGCAAGGAGCGGGTCGAGGCGGCGTGCGCGCGAGCGCTCGGGATCGGGAACCCGACGCGCAAGAGCGTGGAGGCGATCCTGAAGAGCGGCCTCGACAAGGCGGCGCCGCGCGTGCCGGCGCCATCGAAGTCGGTCGCGCACGAGAACATACGCGGAGGTGCTTATTTCGATCGCGAGGAACCCCCAACGGAAGCGGAGGGAGAAATCGAAGCGCGGTATTTGGAAGAGGAGCGCGCGGCGATTATGATGGACGTATCCGTCGAGCCCCCAGACAAACCAAAGGTGAACGTGCCGAGGACGGTGGCAGAGCTGCTCGACCGATTGAAGACATCATGGTCGCGCCCGCCGCCGGGCGCGTATGCGGAGCCCGTGTTGCCGCAGGGAGAACGAGGAGAGAGGTGATGATCGTCGAAGAAACCATCGAGAAGATGACGAAGCTCAAGCTGCCGCACATGGCGGCGGCATTTCGGGAGCTTCTGGACAAGGCCGCGGGCAGCGCCCTGTCGATCGAGGAGAGCGTGGGGCTCATGATCGATCGAGAATGGACGGCGCGCGAGAACAGCCGTATCTCGCGCCGCATCAAGGACGCGAAGCTCGGGATGCAGGCGTGCATGGAGGAGGTCTGGTGCGAGCCTTCGCGCGGCGTCGACAGGGCCGTCGTGCGCTCGCTGTCGACGTGCCATTGGGTGAGCGCGAAGCAAAACATCATCCTCATCGGCCAGACGGGGACGGGCAAGAGCTACCTCGGCGCCGCATTCGCCGAGGCCGCTTGCCGGCGCGGCTACCGAGCGCTGCGTGTGCGCGCGCCGCGGCTGCTTGACGAGCTCGCCATCGCTCGCGCGAACGGCTCCTACGCGGCGACGCTTTCGCGTCTGGCCAAACTCGACGTGCTGGTGCTCGACGACCTCTTCATCGCGCCCCTGACGAGCGTCGAGCAGCGCGATCTGCTCGAGGTGCTCGACGACCGCTATGACCGCTGCTCGACGGTGGTGACGAGCCAGGTGCCGACGAAAACTTGGCACGAAATGCAAACTGACCCCACGCTCGCCGACGCGATCTGCGACCGGCTGGTCCACAACGCGCACGTGCTGTCGCTCAAGGGTGCTTCGATCAGGAAAAAGAAAGGATTGGAGGGAAAGATCAAGGAGGAGAGAAACGAAGGAAACGAGGACTGACCATTCATGCGTCTCTCGCTGCAATGATCCCAGGTGTCATCGCTTCGCTCCGATGGGGGTGAAGCAGGCTTGGTCGGGTCGGTGCTCCAGGAGGTGACGGCCGCCGTCGATGGAGTCGTCGCTTCGCTCCGATCGTGCTCCCGAGCACCATGAGCCGAGGCCACGACCAGGTGACCGTCGCTTCGCTCCGAGGGTGCCCACGTGCTCCGGAACGGGTGCCCATGTGCCGGCGGAACGGGTGCCCATGTGGAGCGGAATGCGCA
>JANMGF010000527.1:0-3143 GCA_031374535.1 Polyangium sp. (in: bacteria) | reverse complement strand
CGACCTTGCCGATCGCGACCGACATGGTCCTCGCCGGGCTCACGCTGTACCCCGATCAATGGGCGGCCGGCGTCGACATCGTGGGCATCGCCAATTTTCGCACCTTCCTCGAGCAGACCGCGCCTTACCGCCGCGCGCTCCGCGAGGCCGAGTACGGCTCGCTCGAAAAGGAGGGCGCCTTCCTCGACCGCGTCAGCCCCATTCACAAGGTCTCTCGCATCAAGGCCCCGCTCATGGTCGTGCACGGCACCCGCGATCCCCGCGTCCCCATCGGCGAGGCCCGGCAGATCGCCGAGGCCGTGAAGAAACGCGGCTTGCCCGTCTCTCTCTTGACCTTCGAGGACGAGGGCCACGGAATCGCCAAACGAACGAACCGCCTCGTCGCGTACCCCGCGATGGTCGATTTCCTCGACAAACACGTGAAGGCGAAGGCCACGCCCTGACGAAAAGGGACGGCGCGCCGAGACCCCAACCCCTGCCGCCGCCCCACGGGCTCGCTCGGCGCGCCTCTCGCCTGAAATCCCTCGCCTGCGGCGCCGGCCCCGAATGCTGCACGCCCCTCGCCCAGGGCCTCGCGGGCGGCGTGCTCCTCGGCCTGCCCTTTTTTTTTCTCCTCGGCCGCATCGTCCGCGGAGGATCGAGCGCCTCGGGCAGCCGGGCCGTCCTCCGGTACGCGGCCCTCGTCCTCGCCGCCGAGATAGGGATCGTGGCGGGGCGACTTTTTCTGTAGAACGAACCTCGTGACGCCGATCGAGCCCGCCCTCGGCGGCGCCGGGTCAGCGATCGAGGGCAATGGATTTTTCTGCCGAGCATTGAACGACGCGTCCGTACGCGTTCGTACTTGACAGTAGGCAGGAATTTCGGGTCTCCTTGTGGCTACCATCGCGCGCATAGGCGCGCCTTTGCTCGTCCAGGAGTCGACCATGCGTATATTATCAGTCGCCTTGTTAGCATCGCTCTCCATCCTCGCAGGCAGCGCGGGTGTGGCCTCGGCAGCCGCCCCGAAGACGAGTTTCCCGGTCGTCTTCGCCCACGGCATGGGCGGCTTCGACGACCTCCTCGGATACGACTACTGGGGCGACGATTACGGCACGTTCGTCGGGGACCCTTGCAACGAGTTCCTCGAGGCCTACTGCAACGGGGAGATCGACGCGGGTCAGAAGGCGTATGCGGCCCAGGTTCCGGCCTTCCAGTCCTCCGAGGTGCGCGGGCTCGACCTCGCCAACGACATCGAAGGGTTCCTCGCGACCTCGGGCGCCTCGAAGGTGAACCTCGTCGGCCACTCGCAGGGCGGCATGGACAGTCGCAAGGCAGCGCGCGTGCTCTTCGAGCGCTACGGCACCGCCAAGGTGCGCGTGCTCATCAGCATCTCCTCGCCGCACCGCGGCTCGCCGGTGGCCAAGTACGTCCTCGACCTCGGTCAGGGCGTGACGAACATCCCCGCCGCGCTGGCGACCTATTTCGGCAACGTCGTGTACCAGCCGGGCAACGACGTATACGCGGGCCTCAAGCTGCTCGTCTACAACGACTACTCCGCGGGCGACGGGGTCACCACCGGCGCAAAGGTGTTCAACACCCTGTATCCGGTCGACGCGAAATACGCCTTCCGGTACGGCTCGCTCATGACGGCGCAGAACGGGCCCAACGTGAACCCCGCGCTCTACCTCGTGAACCAGTTGTTCTACGATATCGACGGGGACGGCTACTGCATCGACGACTGCGACAACGACGGCGCGGCCGGCAAGGGCGACGGCACGAAGAACGAGCGGGACGATGACGGCGTCGTGGGCATCAATTCGCAGCACATGGGCCACCGGCTCAAGTACACCGAGCAGTTCTTCTCCGCCGACACGATCACGACCGACACCGGCCCGGGGTACGTGGGCAACCTGAACGCGCCGACCTCGACGCAGATGACCTCGATGGCGAGCGTCATCGATCAGGATCACCTCGACGTCGTGGGCGTCGGTCCCGACACGTTCGGCGAGATGGAGTTCTACGGCGCCATCTTCGCGTACATCGCATCCCACGACTGAAAACGGTGCCATGAAGAAGCGGAAGACGCTCCTCGCGCTTTTCGCCCCGCTCGTCGGCCTCTTGCTGTACCTCGGGCTGCGCCGGGAGAAAATCGAGGAGCCCGTGCCCGTGGCTGCCGGGGCCCCCGAGGCGGCCACGGGCGCGGATCACCTCGCGAAACCTCGGCCCGCGAGGCCAAGCGGGGCCGAGGCCGCGCCGGTGGACGCCGAACTCATCGATCATTTGCGCTCGCGTTACGGGGCGAACATCGGCAATGCCTACGTCCAGATCAAGATGATCGAGGCGCTCATGCGCCATTATCAGAAGAACGACCCCACGCGCTGGCGGGAGGCGCTGCTCGCGGCAGTGCGCGCCGCGTTCCCCGATCGTTACGACGAGATCGCGAAGAACCTCGATCGACGCCTCGAATACGAGCGCTGGATGAAGGAGAACCGCGTCCGCCTCGACGCGCAGGAGCCCGAGGCGCGCCGGGCGGAGCTCCGCGCGGAGCGCAATCGCATCTTCGGCGAGGAGACGGCCGACGCAATCTGGGCCTCCGAGCAAAAAAACCAGGCGGTCTCGGACACACTCGCGGAGCTCGACGCCCAGGGAGGCCAGAGCCTCGGCGACAAACTCACGACGTACACGGAGCGCCTCGAGGAGATCTACGAGGACCAGTACGACAGCTACATCGAGAAGCACCAGCACGAGGCGATGAACCGCTTTCTCGCGCTGCAATCCGTGCAGGCCGACCTCGACGTGATGTCGGCCGAGGCGCGGGCCGAGAGCCTGCGCCAGATCCGCAAAGAAATGGGCCTCGACGAGGCGGCGCTCACGCGCTGGGACACGCTCGATCACGAGCGCGACGCGCGCTGGGAGGCGGGGAAGAAATACATGGCCGAGCGCGCGGCGCTCGTGAATGCCTACAGCGGCAAGGAGCTCGAGCAGAAGCTCGCGGAGCTCCGGCAGCGCTTCTTCGGCGACGAGGCCGAGGTCATCGCCTCCGAGGAGGAGAGCGGCTTCTTCCGTTTCTCGAGCCCGCGCCGCTGGGGCCAGAACTGATCCGTTCCCACGCGCCGCGTCCTCGAGCCGCCTCGCTGGGGCTTTGCCCCAGGCCCCACCCGGGG
>JANMGF010000480.1:0-5791 GCA_031374535.1 Polyangium sp. (in: bacteria) | reverse complement strand
CGACGTTGTCCATCAGCGACCAGAGGAAATAGCCGCGGCGCGGGACTCCTTCTTCACAGGCGCGGTGACAGGCCTCGATGTGGGCGTGCAGGTAGGCACGCCGCTTCTCGTCGTGCACCTTTCCATCGGCTCCTGGAGCGGTGTCGTAGGCGGCGCCATTTTCTGTAATATGGATATTCCGCGGGGAATAATCGCGGTGGATCCGGCAGAGCACCTCGAAGAGGCCGCCCGGATGAACCTCCCAGCCCATGTCGGTCTTGTCGTCCGACACGAAAACCGTGGGCGGCAGGTTCGCCTCTTCGGCGATCCGGGTCGAGCGCACGACGGCACGCGAGTAATAATTGATGCCGAGGAAATCGAATTCGCGCGCGCCGATCTCCAGATCGCCAGGCAACACGAACGGTAGCGGGCCCTCCGGGAGGTTTCCCTCGGCCCGGTGATGGGCAATGACATCCTCAGGGTAACCTCGGCCAAAGAGCGGATCGAGGAACCAACGATTGAAGCCTCCGTCGAGCGCTCGGCAGGCCTCGCGGTCGGCCTCCGACGGGGAAGCAGGCTCGGCGTGCAGCAAATTCAGGGTGATCCCCACCTCCGCGCCAGGGGAGTTCTCGCGAATCACAGGCAGGGCGAGGCCGTGCGCGAGGTTCAAGTGATGCGAGGCCCGGAGCGCCTCGGACCAGCTTTTGTGCCCAGGCGCGTGGTGGCCGTCCGCATAACCGAGCACGCTGATGCACCAGGGCTCGTTATGGGTGATCCAGTGTTTGACGCGATCCCCCAGGCTGCGCGTCACCGCGTCGGCGTAATCGACGAAGGCGTGCGCGGTGTCGCGGGCCGGCCATCCGCCGAGGTCTTGCAGGGCCTGTGGCAGATCCCAGTGATAGAGGGTGACGTAAGGCGTGATGTCGGCGGCGAGGAGGGCGTCGATGAGCCGGTTGTAAAAATCGAGCCCGCGCGGCTCCAGGCTTCGCTTGCGCCCACTCGGCAGGATACGCGACCAGGCGATGGAGAGCCGATAGGCGCGGAGGCCGAGCGAACGGATGAGCTCGACGTCCTCGAGGTAGCGGTGGAAATGGTCGCAGGCCACAGCGCCGCTCGTGCCGTCGGCGATGGCGCCCGGGACCGTGGCGAAGCGATCCCAGATTGACTCGCCACGGCCGCCCTCGTGGACGGCGCCCTCGATCTGGTGCGACGAGGTCGCCGCGCCCCACACGAATCCGTCAGGAAACCGCTTCACGGACATGAGATCCTTCCTCTTGATAGAGGTGGCAGCGCGCGCGGTGGCCTTCCGCGAGGAGGAGGTTCGGGGGACGAACCGTTTGGCAGATATCGATTCGCGCCAGGCAGCGGGCCGAGAATGGGCAGGCCGCGCTCGCATTGGCGTCGTGCGCGGAGCCAGGGTGAGCCTCGATCGGCGCCAGGAGCGCCTCTTTGCTATCGATGAGCGAGGCGAGCAGGAGCTTCGTGTACGGGTGTTTCGGCGAGGTGATGACCTCCTCGGCGACCCCTTCCTCGACCACGGTGCCGGCGTAGAGCACGAGAATGCGATCGGCGAGGTTTCTCGCGCTCGCGAGGTCATGTGTGATGAAAAGGACGGTGATCCCGAGGTCGTTCGCGAGCCTTCGGAAGAGCGAGAGGACCTCCAGCCGAATCGATACGTCGAGCATCGAGGTCGGCTCGTCGGCCAGGATGAGCTTGGGCTCCACCGCGAGCGCCCGGGCAATGGCCACACGCTGACGCTGGCCGCCGGAGAGCGTGTAAGGGTGGCGATCGATGAAATCAGCCGCGGGCGAGAGGCCCACCAGCGTCAGGAGCTCGAGCGAGCGCTCCCGCACCTTCGCGGGGGCGACGCGACGGTGGCGCAGGAGGGGCCGCGCGAGGTGATGCGCGACCGTGTGCACGGGGTTGAGCGAGCCAAACGGATCCTGAAAGACGACCTGGACGCGCCCACGATACTCGAGGGAAGCCCGCCGCGGCTCGCGCGCGAGGATGTCTTGGCCGAAGGCGAGGAGGGTGCCGGCGTCGGGCTGCTCGAGCCGCATCAGGACGCGGGCAATGGTGCTCTTTCCACAGCCCGACTCCCCGACGAGGGCCACGATTTCGCCCGGCGCGAGGTCGAACGAGACGTCGCGGAGCACCTGTCGCTTGCGCGCCACGAGGCCCGAGCCGCGGGCACGATACGATTTGTCGAGGCCACGAACGGAGAGAAGGGGCGCGCGTGATTCGATCGACTCCGATTGCGGCGTCGCGCGGGCGAGGACGCTGCGCGGCCCGGTGATCGACGGGAACGAGCGCATCAGCTTGCGCGTGTAGGGGTGGCGCGCTTCGTCATCGAGCTCGTTCGGGGGCGCGAGATCCACGAGCTTGCCTTTGTAGAGAATGCCCACGCGGTCGGCGAAGGCGAGCATCAAGGGCAGGTCGTGGCTGATGAAGAGAATCGAGAAACCAAGCGCCTTCTGGAGGGCCTTGACCCGGCGAAGGATCTCCTTCTGCACGACCACGTCGAGAGCGGTCGTCGGCTCATCCATGATGACGAGCCGGGGCCTCAGCGCGAGCGCAATGGCGATGACGACCCGCTGGCGCATCCCGCCCGAGAGCGTGTGCGGGTAGGCGTCGAGGTTCTTCCTGTCGATATCGACCAGATCGAGGAGCTCTTCCGAGCGACGGCGGACCTCGGTGCGCGTCACCGCGCCATGCGCCTCGAGGGTATCGGCGAGCTGCTCGCCGACGGTGAGCACCGGGTTCAGAGCGTTCATCGCGCTCTGAAAGACCATCGAGCCATTGCGCCAGCGAAACTGCCGGAGCCCGAAGTCCCCCATCACCAGGACGTTCGAGCCCTCGAAGCAGATCTCGCCTCGCGAAACACGCCCCGGTGGCTGGAGGATCTGCAAAATCGCTTGACCAATGGTCGATTTTCCGCTCCCCGACTCCCCCGCGAGGCCGAGGACCTCGCCCGCATGAATCTCGAAAGAGACGTTGTCCACCGCGACAATGGGGCTCTCGTCGGTGGGGTACTCGACGGTGAGCTCACGCAGGGCGAGCACCGGCGGAGGCTCGCTCGACGTCGGCGCCGCGTCGGCCGGGGCAACGATCTTGCTGATGGTCTTCTTCGCGTGACGATCCGCGCCGAGCCGCGGGTTGGTCACCTCGTCGATCGCGAAGTTGACGAGCGTGAGCGCAAATCCCACGAGCGCAATGCAGAGCCCCGTGGGGAGGAGGATCCACCAGGAGCCAGTGAGAAGGGTCGCGTCGTTGCTGGCCCAGTAAAGATTGGTGCCCCAAGTGACTTTGCCGACGTCGCCGAGACCGAGGAACTCGAGGCCGACCTGCGCGCCGACCGCGTAGATCGTGGTCCCGATGAAAGCCGAGACGAGGAGAGAGGCCATGTTCGGGAGGATCTCCCGAAGGATGATTCTCGGCGCGCTTTCTCCGGCGACGATGGCGGCAGAGACGAAATCACGGCCCCGCAGCGCGAGCGTCTGGGATCGGAAGACGCGCGCATTCCACGCCCAGCCGGAGACCACGAGGACGACGGTCAGGCTCACCGGACCGACCGGGAGATAGGCCGCCAGGATGACCGCGAGCGGTAACCCCGGAATGACCAGGAAGACGTTCGTGAGGATCGAGAGCACATCATCGACCCACCCGCCGAAGTAACCCGAGCTCACGCCGATCACCGCGCCGACGGCGACGACGAGCACACCCACGGCGAAGCCCACCAATAAGGTGACCCGCGCGCCGACGACGGTCTGCGCGAGGACGTCCTGGCCCTGGCCGGTGGTCCCGAGCAGGTTCTGCCACGAGGGCGGCTCGTGCGGCGCGCCGACGAAGGCGGTTGGATCCTGCACCAGGAGCGGGCCGAAGATCATGAGGAACACGAAGCCGAGCAGGATGGCGCCGCCGAGCGACGCCCTTCGGTTCTGTCGAAGTGTTTTCAGCCAATCAGCCATCGGAGTGCGTTCTCGGATCGAGCCAGGCGTACATGAGATCGACGAGCCAGTTGGCCGCCAGGACCGATAACGTGATGATGAGGAAGAGCCCCTGCATCAGCGGATAATCCTGGCTGCGCACCGCCTGCACGAGCAGGTAGCCCATGCCAGGGTAGGAAAAGACGATCTCGCTGAGGAGCGACCCGCTCAGGACGAAGCCGAGCGCCATGCCGAAGCTCGTGACGCTGGGCAAAAGCGCGTTGCGCGCCGCATAACGGAGCATGACCCGGGTCGGCGTGAGGCCCTTGGCGCGGGCCATGGTGATGTAATCGGTGCCGAGCACCGCGATCATGTTGTTGCGCATGCCCAGCACCCAGCCGCCGATGGTGGCCATCACGATGGTCGCCGCGGGGAGCACCGCGTGGCGGGCGGCGTCGACGAAAAACGTAGCCGTCGCGGCGGGCTCGACGTCGAAGCTGTAAGCGTGGCGCAGCGGGAACCAGCGCAGCTTGAAGCCAAACAGATAGAGCGTGAGCATCGCCAGCCAGAAATAAGGGAACGCACCCAGGAAGGCGAACAGCGGCGGGAGCAACGAATCCAGCCGTCCGCTGCGTTGCCAGGCCACCAGCACGCCGAGGAATGTGCCCAGGGAAAAGCTCATCACGAGCGCCACACCCGTGAGCACCAGTGTCCAGACGAGCCCGGTGCCGATGACCTCGGTCACCGGGGTCGGGTAATACGCGATGGAGCGGCCGAGATCCCCGGTGAACACGTGTTTCAAGTACGAGACGAACTGCGCGGGCAAGGGGCCCTGGTCGAGCCCGAACGAAGCGCGCAGCGCTTGCATCGCCTCGGGCGCCATTTGCCCCTGAAAACGGGCGAACATGGTCGAGGCCGGATCCCCCGGCATGAGGCGCGGGATCAAGAAGTTGAGCGAAATCGAGGCCAGCGCCGCGAGGAGATAGAAGCCGAGCCGTCGAAGGGCGTAACGCATTTACGGCTTCTCCTTGGGGCGAAGCTCGACGAGCACGAGCAGCGACTCGGTGCCGGCGTTGGGCGTGAGCTTGGCGTAAGGGTTTTTCGCGCTGGGAAATCCCTCGACGCGGTGGGTGGAGTAGGCGCCCCACATCGGGCTCGGAAAAAGCGGGATGGCCGGCGCAAGATCAGCGAAGCGCTTCTCGACCTCGTTCATCAATCGGTGCTGCTCCTCGCGGTTGTCCGTGCGTTCGAACGCGTTCAGGAGCTCGCCGGCGCGCGCGTCGCCGAAACGATGCCAGTTGTTCGGGGCGAGCGCGCCGAGCGGCATCACCGTCTCCGGCGACATGGTCCAGCGATAGAAACGATAAGGGGTGGATCCCTCGCCGGACCAGGCGATGGCGAGATCGAAATCCCCGCGCTGGAGATGATCGATCCACGCGCTCATGTCGTAGAGCCGCAGCTTGGCCGAAACGCCGATCTCCGCGAGGCTCCGCGCGATGACCTGGCCGGCGCGAACCCAGTCCGACCAGCCGGAGACAACCTGGATGTCGAAGCGCAGCGGTTCGCCGTTCGCGCGCTTCCGGATGCCGTCCGCGCCCCGCGCATAACCGCCCTTGTCGAGGAGGGCGTTCGCCGCGCCGACGTCGTAGCGCATCCAGTCACGGTTCTCGCTCTCGGGATCACGCCAGGACGCGAATGCGTCGCTCAGCCCGGTGGCGTCCGCGGGCCGCGTATAGCCGTACATCGCGACCTCGACGAGCTTCTGGCGATCGATCGCCATGCTCAGCGCCTTGCGCACCGAGCTCTCGCCGAAGGGGGCATGCGCGGTGTTGGCGTAGAGAAACACGGTGCTGCCCAGCAGCGGAAACCAGTAGTGGTTGTCCTCG
>JANMGF010000476.1:0-17184 GCA_031374535.1 Polyangium sp. (in: bacteria) | reverse complement strand
GTTTTCCGCTCAGGATCGCCCTCGCCGCCGCGGGTTCGGCGCGGCGCACGAGCTCCTCCTGATACGCTTTCGCGGACGCGAGCTCCTTGCTCCGGAGCGCGGCGCGTACCTCGTCCGAGACACGTGTCGCCTCGGCCCACGCCTTCGTCGACGCCGCGGCCGCCCTGGCGTATGTCGGGAAAAACCGATCCTTCGCGGGTGCGTCCTGGCACGGCATATCCTTCGGCGTCGCGAGCAGATCCTCCGTCGTCAGCTCGTGCTTTTGCGCCCGCGTGAGCCGCGGCGCCGCTTCCTTGGCGAACGCGAGATTTTCCTCCGAGAGCTTGCCGGCCTCGAAGCTCTTCGCCAACGCCTCGCACGCCGCCTCGTACCGGGCGAGCGCGCGTTGCGTCGCGCAGGCCCCGAGGCGCGTCTTTTCCCGTGCCGCCTGGTCCGGCATCGCCCGCGCCATGTCCTCCGGCGCGAGCGCCTCGACCGCACATGGATCCTCCGCGCCGAGTGCCGCCTCGACCCGCGCCCGCGCGTCCTCGACCTGCTTTTTCTTGTACGCCGAGCCCCCCACGACCGAAAGCACGGACGCGAGCACGATCCCGATCGATACCCGAACGAGCCACGTTCGCCGCACGTACCGCGCGTGCAACGTGCTCGACTCCAGCCGATCCCCGCACTGCGAGACGAGCGACTCCCACGCCGAGATCTCCGCCGAAAGCGCCTCCAGCGGCTCCCGCAGATGTTTGTCCGTCGTGAACCGCTTCGCCACGTTGGAGAGCGCCTCGGCGCCGGTTTGTCGCCGCACGTCGGCCGCGACCGCGCCTCCCGAGAGCCCCGCGATTTGCCCACCCGCGTCCGACGCGTGCTCCCGGAACGTGCGTGCCGCTGCGATTTGTGTGGCCTCCAGGCGATCGAGCGCCGGCAAAGCCACGTCCCAGGGCAAGAGCGCCTCGACCTCGCTCACGCGGAAGCCGAACAGCGCCGCCGCCTTCTCGATGCCATGCCGCAGGCCGGCGAGGAGCTCGGCCTTGGAGAGCGCATCGAGCCCTTCGCGGATCGCCCCCTCGCGGAGCCGTGCGTTCGCCTTCTGGATCGGCGCGACCGCGCTCTCGACGAGGGCGTCCCCGAAGTCCTTCCGTTCCGGCATCGGCGAATCCTACCCCTCCGCCATCACCGGATTCTAGTAGCATGACCATGGGCCGCGGCGTTCGACGCGGCGAACCGGAGGGAACGGACGATGGGTTTGGATGCGCTCGTGGTGGGGGCGGGGCCCGTGGGCCTCGCGATGGCATCGGAGCTCGCGCGGCACGGCCTTTCGTGCCGGATCATCGACCAGGGCGAAGGGCCTTCGGTCTGGTCGAAGGCACAGGTCCTTCACGCCCGCACGCTCGAATGTTTTCAGGACATGGGCCTCGTCGACGCGGTTATCGCGCGTGGCCGGCAGATCGGGGGTGCGCGTATCATGACGCCCGCGCTCGAGCGTATCGCGCGCGTCGAGCTCGGCGGCATCGACTCGCCGTACCCTTATCTCCTGAGCCTCTCACAACGCGAGACCGAGCTCGTCCTCGCCGAGCACATAGAGCGCGCGCACGGCGTACGTATCGAGCGAAAAGTAAAGCTCGGCGGCTTCACGCAGGACGACAGCGGCGTCGTGGCCACGCTCGAGCACGCCGACGGATGGGTCGAGGAGGTACGCGTGCCTTATCTCCTCGGCTGCGACGGCGCGCACAGCACCGTCCGCAAAACGCTGAACCTGCCCTTCGAGGGCTCGACGTACGACGCGCGCCTCATCCAGGCCGACGTCCGCGTGGATCTTCCCGTCGCGGTGCACGACGACGAACTCGCGATTTTCCTCGGCCCGAAGGGCATGCTCGGGTTTTTCCCGCTCCCCGGAGACAAACGATTCCGCCTGCTCACGTTCCTCGATCCCGGCGACGATCGCCCCGTCGCGCTCTTGACCTTCCAGGCGCTCCTCGCCGAGCGTGGCCCCGCCGGCGCCTCCCTCGGGGATCCCGCGTGGATGATCGATTTCCGCATTCATTGCCGCCTCGTCCCCCATTACCGGGTCGGTCGCGCCTTCCTCGCCGGGGACGCCGCGCACATCCATAGCCCTGCGGGTGGGCAGGGGATGAACATGGGCATCCAGGACGCCTACAACCTCGCCTGGAAGATCGCGCTCGTCGCGCGCGGGGTCGCGAAAGACACGCTCCTCGACTCGTACGAGGCCGAACGTCGTCCCGTCGCGGAGGCGACGCTCCGCAGCACGGACACCGGGACCCGCGCGTTCCAGGCGGCGCTCGCCATGAAAAACCCCCTCGCGATCGGGCTCCGCAACCATTTCATGAGTTTCGTGACGAGCCTTGGCTTCGTGAAGGAGCGCGCGGGGCGGACGGTCTCCCAGATCGAGGTCGGGTATCCGAAGAGCCCGATCGTCGGACAGGATCAGGCTTCGCTCTGGAACGTCCGTATCGCCGGCACGGACGAGCGTCCGGGTTTGTCCGACTGGATCCATTTTGGCGACGGACCCGCGCCCGGCGCGCGCGTGCCGGACATGCCGGTCGGGGAAGGTACGTTGTTCCAGCTGCTCCGCGGCACAGAGCACACGCTCCTCTGCTTCGACGGCGCGGCGGCGACGGACAGCGGTTATGAAAAGCTCGCGCGTATCGTCACCATGGCGCGCGAGCGGCTCGGCGAGCGCGTGCGGGCCTACGTGATCGTCCCCGGAACGGAGCTGCCCGCGGCGCTGCCCGCCAACGTGCCCGTCCTCTTCGACGCGGACGGGGAGCTACACCGTCGTTTCGGCTCGCGATCGGAATGCATTTATGTCGTGCGTCCCGACGGCTACGTGGGCTACCGGAGCCAGCCCGCGGACGAGCAGGGGTTTGCCGCTTGGCTCGATCGCGTCTTCGCCTGAACGTTCGCCGTGTCAGTACCGTACGCCGCGGTAGAAAACGAACTCGCCGCGGCGTACGCCCTCGGCTTCCGTCTCGATGACGCCGGGCTCTGCGGAATCGGCGCAACGGGCGCGATGAGGACGACGGCGAAGGGAACGGAGGCGCATCGGGGGGCTTTTGGCGCAGGTGCTCCAGGCGCAAGGTGGCGCGGGCGGGCTTCTGGCACGGATGATCCGGGCGCAGAGCGCCGCCCGTGGGCCCGCAGCCGGTTGCTCCCAGGAACACCACGCCACCGGGCGACCGGCGGCGCAGGCGGGAAGGGTACAAGGCGGCGCCGGTCGGCTCGTGCAAGGTTGCGCTCGGGAACGAAATGCCGCCGGTCGTGCCGTGGCGTCATGCGCCCGGGAACGAGGTGCCGCCGGTCGTGCCGTGGCGTCGTGCGCCGGGGAACGGAGGGGCAACAGGGGACCGGGGGAACGTTGCGGGGGGATCGAGCGTGCGGCGGTGCCCCTCACCCGCGGCCCGGCCCCCTGCGCGATCACGGAGGCGGAGCTCGACGAGGAGAGGGAAGCGACCTTCGCGTCTCGAGCTTCCCGGGCTCGGTAGCTCTCCACGCGGGGCGCAGCGATGTACACATCGAGCCTTCCCCCGCGAGCATTTCACGGCGTGATGAGGGTGACGAAACTTCGACGAGCATGGTCTTTGACTTGCAGTGCGCGGAAGGCGAGGAGGCAACGTGGCTTTTTTGAGAGGCTCGCTCGTGGCTCTTTCCATGCTCGTGGTCGGTTGTGGTGCGGCGCCGACGCGCGCCCGTCGCCATATCGAGGCAGCGCCAGCGGTCGAGGCGCTACGCCAAGGCAGCTTCGACGAAGCGACGAAGCGCGCCGGCCGCACGATCGAAGAGGATCCCCAGAACCCGGAGGCGCTCATCGTCCGGGCCATCGCTCGTTATCGAGCGACGATGACACAGATGGTCCTCGACGGACGCACGGTCGTGATCGGCGGCCTGGAAGGCGGCACGTTCAATCAGCGATACCTGCGCTTCGCGGCCGAGCAATCCGAGGCCGATCTCGCCGCGGTCGAGGCCGATCTCGCGAAGGTCGCCGCGAGCCCGGACGTCTCGCTCGAGCTTTGCCTCGCGTGCTGGAAGGACGTCGATTGGACCGGGGACGGACGCGTGAATCGACGAGACGAGCTCCTCCTGCAAATCGAGGTGGACAAGAACGGCGAGCCCTTGCCGGAGGACGATCCGCGGCGAAAGCCGACGTTTCGCTTCGATCACGGCGACGTCGCCTGGGCGCGCGCGTTCGTCGGCTTCGAGCGCGCCGCGCTCGACGTGATCTTGGCCTACGATTACACGGCGCTGAACGACGTGCTCGCCCCGCGGCGCGCCCGGCCTCCGCGCGTCGTGCTGAAGCTCGTCGATCCGGGCCGCATCGCCGCCGCGAAATCGCGTTTCCTGGAGGCGCTCGACCAATCCGAGGCGGCGCGGCAGGCTTATCTGCGTGAGACCGACGACGACCGAGAATGGGTGCCGAACCCGCGGCAGAAGAGCCATCCGATGCCGCTACCGGTCGATCAGGCGCTGTACGAAACGTGGGGCGGCGTTCTGGGGGATCTGCGCCGGCTCGTTCGCGGCGAAGAGGGCATCGCCGTCGCGGACGTGGCCAGGCTGCTCGAAGGCGAGGTCCAGGTGACCTTCGCCCGTGGCTTCGTCGACATCGGCGCGATGCTCGAGAGGCCGCGCGACATCACGCTCGACGCGCGAGACATAGAGCAGCTCGAGGAGGAACCCGTGAATGCCGGGGTGCTGCTGAAGGCTATCCTGGGGGATTACTACGTCGAGGAGATGAAGGCGTCGCCGCTGCCGAAGCGTTTGGCGCGTATGAAGGGGGAGATCGACGCGCGCCAGGAGGACATCGAGCACAAGCTCAAGTATTTGTTTTGGTTGAATTGAGGCGGCGCTTTACGCTGGCTCTGCTCAGCGCTTCTGCCTGCGCTTGAACGCATGTTGCCTCCGCGGTGCGATGGTCGCCCCAGCCTCCGACGATGTGTCAACACGTGCACGGCGCGTCCTCATTTTCGCTCCTTCCGATCCGGCATCGATGCTGGTACCCTCGCGTATGCGAACCCGTTTTCTGGGTTCTTCGAGGAGGTACGGCGATGAAGCAGGCGAAACGATTTGTACAAGCCATCCTTGCCACGGCAGTCATGACCTTTGCCGTGGTCTCCATGTCCGCGGCGCCCACGGACGCTGCGGAGCAGAACAAGTGCGGCTGGAACTGCACCCAGACGTCGTGTGATCTGTCATGTGGAGGTCCCGGGGCCGGCGTCTGTAGCTGGGTCAACGGCTGCCCCACGTGTCTCTGCGCCATGTGAGTGCCCCGCCGGCAGCCGGACGCGCTGCCGGCCCAAGGGGGCGAGGGGCAACCGCCCGACCCATCCGCCTGACTCGCGCCCCGCGCTCGTCGTCGAGACGACGGCGCGCATTGATGGGAGTGCGATCGATCGACTGAAGCAGAGGATGCTCGGATTGGGCTGCTCGAACGGCCTCTTGTTCGACCTGGACGAGTGCCTGATTCTGCGCGACACGTACAGCTCACTCGAGGTCGATTCCCTGGAGGAGGACGGCCGCGTCCCTACGGATCGCCTGCTCGCCCGCGTGCGCGCTCCCGGTCGCACGATCGACCAGCGCGTGCTCGACTGGCTCCAATCCATGGCCGCTAGCTGGAATACCGCGCTCCCGCTCGATGGCGATGTCGCTGCGCCTTTTATCACGGATATCGTTCCCGCCGTCTCGGGATCCAATATTCGCGAAGTCGCCTGACCCCGACGCGCGGTGAAGGACCGGATCATCGGGGAGGATCTGGGCTTCGCCAAGGCCATGATGAAGTTCGCCTTGCGGCGCTGGATCGCACACAAGACCTTGTTCGACAAGGGAGAGATCGACCCCTCGCCCGCTGTCGTCGCGCGCACGCTGCAAGTCTTCAAGGTCAAGTCGCTGACGCCGTCCCCTGATGCGACCAGGTCCGCGGCGGAAAGCTGGCCACGAAGGGCACGCCCCACCCCTATCGCGTCTTCAACGTCCGCTTCCGCCGCCCCTGCGGCAGCGGCCCCGTCCCCCGTGCCCGGCGCTCGCTCCCTGGCGCCGGCGAAAACCCGGCCACCTCGAGCTCCCGCAATGTCACCGCACGCGCGTCCGGCGGCGCCGCAATCGCCGCGCGGAACAGGATCCCTTCGAGCTCCGCATCATTCCCCGGGAAATCGTGATCGATGAGCGCCGCCAGCGCATGCGGCTCGATCCCGAGCGGCGCCTGACGCACCCGCTTTCCGATTCGCGTCAGCGCCTCCAGCACCAGCATCGATAGATCCTCGCCCCGCGACGCGAGCGCGGGCAACGCCACGGACCGATCCCCGAGCCGATCCGCGAGCGGCTCGACGAGTCTCCCGCCCGCCGCCAGCGAGTCCACCGTCCCCGGCAGCGCCACCACGAGCCCCACGTCGGAAGGCAAGCCAGACGCGATCCGCATCTGCACGAGCTCCGGCAGCACGTGCGCGTCCAGGATCACCAGCGTCCCACCCGAAGCCATCGCCAGCGGCGACGCCACGCGATCCTGCCATTTCGACGCGTCGTGCTCCCCAGGGTTCGCCCCGTCGACGATCACCATCACGCCCTTCTTTCGCGCTGACGCGAGGTGCACGAGCGCCGCCCATGCGACCGCGTCGATCCCAGGCGACGTCAGCAACGTGACCGGCACGTTCGCCGCGGCGAGCTGCTCCAAGCGCTGCACGGCCGCCTGCGCCGCGGGGCTGTAGATCGCGACACGCGCCCTCTGCTCGAGGGTCCTCGCGATCGCCTCGAACTGGCCCTCGATACGCCCGAGCTCCGTGACGAGCCGCGCCCGCTCCGCCTCCAGCCGCTCCCGATCGTCCCGGGAGACGAGCTCACGCTCCCGCGAACGCGAGAGCATCGACGAGACCCCGAGCACCGCCCCCAGCCGATCCGACAGCTCCCGCAGCGCCCGCGCGTCCTCCAGCGTCGACGGCGAAACGCGCGCGCCCGCGGGCACGACCAGGGCCCCGATCGGCCCATCCGCGTCGCGCACCACGCTCACGGCCGAGAGGTTCTGGTCCTCCATCCACGTGATGAGCGGCCGCACCTCCGGCTTTCGCACCGAGACCACGTGCATCACCTCGATCCGCAGGATCCGCTCGGGCTCCTCCTCCGCGAGCGCGACGAGGCGCGGCGGCATCTCGGCCTTCTTCGTGTGCAAGAAGCCGGCGCGATCCACGCTGACCTGTTCGGCCGGGAAGAACCGGTAAAGCGCGGGCGGCGTGCCGTCTCGTCCGAGCGCGCCGCGCAACGCGAAGAGCGCGGCCCGGAGCGCCTCCTCGGGATCGGGCGTCATGGCCGCGCGTGTCGCGGATTGCAGGGCTTCGAAGAGCCTTCCGCTCCCAGGGCCGACCCGCCGCGCGAGCCTCTGCGCGACGAGCGCCGCGATCGCGCTCGCCCCTGTCGCCGCGAACCCCACGGGGCCCGCTAGCCCTGGCCGCACATGCGCCACGTAGACGGCGCCGAGCGCGATCGGCGCGACGAAACCCGTCGTCGCGAGCGTCAACCGCAAGGCCGAAAGGACCGCCTCTGGCTCACGGCTCGCCGCCGAGAAGGCCGCGCCGAGCGACGCGAGCACGACCGCGATCGGGAGCACACGCTCGGGCGGGAGGACCCGCGCCGCCGCCGAAAGCACGCCCACGGCGAGCGCGATCGAGCCGAGCCAGAGGGCCGCCTGCGCCCGCTCCGCGACGCCGATCTCCGCGCGCCGCGTGGCCGCGAGCCGTGCTGCCGCGAAGAGCTGCACGCCGAGCGAGCCTAGCGACGAGGCCACGGTCGCGTAATCGATGATCTGCGGATCGAGCCCCTCCGTGCGCTCCGGGAACATCGCAGCCGCGCCCGGCAACGCCGCCGCGACCACCCAGAAGAGAGCCGCGAACGCAGCCGCGTCGAGCCTACGTGCCCTGGGACTCGGCTCCGCGAGCCCACCGAGGGATTTTATCCGCGCGATCGCCCAGAGGGATCCGAGCGCCGCGAGCGCCGCGCCGAGGTTCTCGCCCGCGACGAACCCCGGCGTGCTTGGTCCGCAAAGCGACGCGACGAAGAGCGAAGCCCCCGCGATCGTGAGCCGAGCGGCCGATCGTGCTTCGGGATCGATGGGCGCGTCTCCCCGCGCGTCCTCCTCGGTCAGCCTCCAGCCGAGCACACACGCGATAGGCAAGAGCAGCGCGATCCATGCGATCCCGCCCCCGCCCGTCGCCCACACCCCCGCGACCGCGGCATACGCCACGGCGAGGGCCGCGATCCAGAGCGAGCGGGTGTGCCAGGGCATCGCCCGGCAGGGTAGCGGAAGGGGCGCCCTCGGGCCAAAGCCTCACCCGAGCGGTTTCCCTCCGATGACTTCCCCCCCGCGGGCCTACCTGGGGTCCGAGGGGACCAAGCGGCAAGGAGGGACGGCGAGCCGCCTCAGGAGAGCACGTCGGTCGCGGTCTTCGCCCCGAGGACGTTGTCGACCCAACGGTCGAGGGTGTCCGCGTCCATGCACGCCTCGATACGCGCGCGCTCGTCCTCCGCGAGGGGGATGCCGGCGCGGGTCAGGAGCCGAAGCAAGACGTCGCGTTTGCCGTTGACCTCGCCCTCCCGGAATCCGTGGTCGAATCCGCGGTCGATGAGCTGCTGCGCGAACGGGGGGAACGTTGCTTTTCCTTCGCTCTGCCGTTGCATGATCAGCGCCTCCAGGGCCCTCCGCATGGGCTCGCGTAACGCATTGTAGACGATCTGAAAGTACACCGCAGCGTGCTCCCTCGCCGGACCCAGCACCAGCGGATCGATGCTCCCGCGGCCCAGGCCCAGATCGATCGTCTCCGCGGCCCAGGCCGACACCTCGGCGTCGGGCGCCACGACGAGGACGATCGTCGGACATTCCTTCTGCGCCCGCACCACCACGACGTACACGGGCCACGCGTACTTCTTGCGCGCATCCTTGTCGCGCTGGACTTCGAGCACGATCGAGAACACCAGCGCGCCGCCCGCGTCGCGGAGCTCCAGCACCAGATCCGCGCGGAACTCCACCGGCACGAGCTGATCGAGTGAGGTCTCGACCACCGTGACCGTGGCGTACGGCGGTAGATCCACGCGGAAGAGGAGCTCGATGAGGTGGGGCGCGAGGGCCGGGTTCTCGCGGAACATGTCGACGAGACCATTGTGCTCGAGCGTCGGCATCGAGCGCAGGTTATCGCATGACGCACGCCCTGGGCAAACCCCCTGGGCAAACCCTCCCGCTCCGCCCCCTACGTCCCCCCAGAACCCCCACCCGCCTCCGTCTGCGCCGAGATCCAATCCCGCACACACGCGAGCTCCTCCGGCGTCAGCGTCGGCTTCCCGATCGGCATCGGCGACCCGCAGTCGGGCAACGGAAGCAACTTCTCGTACATCAAGCTCGACTCCGGGACCACCGGATCCACCAGGATCCCCGGACAATCGCGCCCCATCTGATTCACGAGCCGCGAAGCGACGCCGGGCGCCACGAGATCCAGCCCCGCCGCCGCCTCGGCTCCCTCGTGGCAGATCGATCCGCCGCAGCTCTTCGGGAAGAGGTCGTTCACGATGTCGGGGCAGAGGAAGCCGCCGCCGTCGAGGAATCGGTCGGGGTCCTCCAGCCGGCCAGGACAACCCGCGGCGAGGAGCGTGATCAGGAGCGGCAACAGCGCAGCGGCGAGCACGCGCCGAAAGGGTCGTCTCGGGTCACGGAGCATAAGAAAACCCCATCTTCACGCGGCCATACTGATCGAGCGCCCCGCCGGCCACGTACGCGTCGCCGGGCACGGGGACGAAGGTCGAAAAGAAACGCGTGTATCCCAACGAGAGCGAGACCTCCGCGCCCCTCGCGATGGCCAGCGAAAGCCCGAGGTCCGCGTCGATCCCCCCGATCGTCACGTCGCGAAATCGCTCGTAAAGTACGCCCCCCGCGAGTGGCTCGAGGTACGCGAACGCCAAAACGAGCGCGACCGGCCCCCCGAGCCGGAGACGCCCGTCGAGGCCCACGCGCAAAAGCCGGTAGCCCACTGTCGGGATCTCGGCCGCGAGGGGCCCCGTCTCCTGGAACGAAAAATCGAGCCAGCCGTACCCCACGACGGGCGCCACGACCGGCGCACGTTCGCCTCGCCCGAGCCGGATCGGCGCGCGGATCCCCACCTTGCCCCGCTCCCAGCTCGTCTGGATGTCGCGCCCCTCGGTCGCCGCCGACGTCAGGTACGGCGCGAACGAGTACTCCCCCGCGATCCCCACGTCCTCGAGCACCGGCACACGCGTCCACCGCAACGGACGCATTTCCCCGCCGAACGAGAGCAACGGGACGCCCGTCACGTCGTAAGGCCGCAGGTTCGTCGCGACCTTCAACGGATCCGAGTAGGCGAACCACCGCGCCGCGACCTCGAAGCCGAGGCGCATCGTGCCCTCGACCGGGGACGCGGAATCGGCGGCGGGTTCGGAAGCGAAAGCACCGGCGGCACCGGTCGTGATCGCGAGCGCAAGCGGCACGGCGGCGCGGCGTGGGACCCTGGAGCGCACGGGCCCGCAGGGTAGCGATCCTTCCTTCGTCGTCGAGTCGAAGCGACCGCCGGCAGGAAGGGGTCGACGCCCGGCCCTCCATCTTTTACTCTCGGGATGCCGCGGACAACCCCCGCGGGCCCCCTTCCCGTATGAACCACGCTGCGCGCTTGCCCTGGCTTGTTGGTGGCGCCCTCGCCCTCGGTGTGGCGGCGTCCCTCGCGGCCTGCTCGTCGGGCCACATCGGTGACCCTCCAGGCGAAGACACCGGCGAGGCCCCCGCCTTCCAGTGTATCGGCACCCTCCCCGGCAAATCCCCCATCCGGCGGATGACCCGGTTCGAGTACAACAACACCGTTCGCGACCTCCTCGGCGACGACACCCAGCCCGCCTCGAACTTCGTGCCCGAAGAAGAAGCCATGGGCTTCGACAACCAGGCCGCGGCGCTCGGCGTGACGCAGATCCTCGCCGAGCAGTACATGGTCGCGGCCGAGCAGATCGCCTCACGCGCGGTCGAAAACATCGGCGCCCTCGTGCCTTGTGATCCCGCGACGTCCGGGCAGGAGGCGTGCGCCACCACGTTCATCCAGCGCTTCGGCCGCCGCGCCTACCGCCGCCCGCTCACGGACGACGAGACCACGCGCCTCCAGCAGGTCTTCGCCTGGGGGCTCGGGGAGGAGGGTTTTTCCAAGGGCATCGAGCTCGTCCTCCAGGTGATGCTCCAGTCGCCGCACTTCCTCTACCGCGTCGAGTTCGGTTCGCCCGATCCCGTCCAGGCCGACGTCGTGCCGCTCTCGCACCAGGAGATGGCCTCGCGCCTCTCGTACATGCTCTGGGGCTCCATGCCGGACGAGGCACTGTTTTCCGCCGCCGACGAGGGTCGCCTCGGCACGAAGGAAGAGATCGCCAAAGAAGCGCGCCGTTTGCTCGACGATCCGCGGGCGCGTGAGGCCGTGGCGAACTTCAACGCCCAGTGGCTCGGCCTCTCCCACCTCGACACCATCAAGAAGGACGCCACCGCGTACCCCGTGTACTACGAGGGCCTTCGCCCGCTCTGGAAGGCCGAGACGCTCGCCTTCCTCGAGGACGTCATCTTCGAGGGCGAGGGCGACGTCGGGAGCTTCTTCACCGCGTCCCACTCGATGCTGAACGCCGAGCTCGCCTCGTTTTACGGCGTCTCTGGCGGCCCCGCCACGCAGAGCTTCGAGCGCGTCGACCTCGATCCCACGAAAAGCGCCGGCATCCTCACGCACGCGAGCGTGCTCGCCGCGACGGGCAAGCCGAACCAGACCTCGCCCGTGCACCGCGGTAAGTTCGTCCGCGAGCGCCTCCTCTGCCAGATCCTGCCGCCTCCGCCGAACAACGCCGCCTTCAACGCGCCCGACGTTCGCCCCGACGCGACGACCCGCGAGCGTTTCGCCGAACACTCCGAGAACCCGGCCTGCGCAGGCTGCCACGTGAAGATGGACCCCGTCGGCTTCGCCTTCGAGCATTACGACGGCATCGGCCTCTACCGCGACACCGACCAGGGATTGCCCATCGACGACGCGGGCGAGCTCGTCGACACCCGCGGCATCGACGGCCCCTTCCATGGCGTCGTCGAGCTCGGGCAGAAGCTCGCCGCGAGTGAAGAGGCGCGCCAGTGCGTCGCCACCCAGTGGTTCCGCTTCGGCTATGGCAGGGTCGAAGGCGAGGACGATCGTTGCTCGATGAACGAGCTCCAGAATGCCTTCGCGGCGAGTGGCTTCAACGTCAAAGAGCTGCTCGTCGCCCTCACCCAGACCGACGCGTTCCGGTACCGCCGGGCCGTCGTGACGCAGGCACCATGAAACACAGGACCCTGAGCCGTCGCGCGCTCCTCCGCGGTCTCGGCGGTGTGGCCGTTGGCCTGCCGTTCCTCGGGGCCATGGCCGACTCGGCCAGCGCCATCGCGTTCCCCAAACGATTCGTCGTTTTTTTCTCGGGCCTCGGCACGGTCAAACCCGCGTGGCTCCCCACCGGCACCGAGACCGACTTCACCTTCGGCCCCATCCTCGCCCCGCTCGAGCCGTTCAAGAAGAAATCGATCCTCCTCGAGGGCGTCGATTACGAGTCGGCCTACCACGGCCCCGGCGACCCGCATCAGCAGGGCATCGGCCACGCGCTCACCGGCACGGAGCTCCAGGAAGGCTCGCTCTTCCCCTACGCGTGTAACCCCGGCAAAATGGTCGGCTGGGGCGGCGGCATCTCGCTCGATCAGTTCCTCGCCGACCAGATCGGGCAAACGACGCGGTTTCCTTCGCTCGAATTCGGCGTGCAGGTCCAGTATGCCAACGTCTCGGCCCGCATTTCGTACCGCGGCCCCGGACAACCCGTACCGCCAGAGGACGACCCCTACCAGGCCTACAAACGGATCTTCTCGGACCTCGGCACCGACCCCGAGGCCCTCGCCCGCCTGCGCGCCGAACGCAAGACCGTGCTCGACGCCGTGGGCGGCGATTACCAGCGCCTCTCGTCGCGCCTCGGCACGAGTGATCGCATGAAGGTCGACGCGCACCTCGAAGCGGTCCGCGAGATTGAAAAACGCCTCGACGCCCCTGGGGTCATCGGCGGCGCGTGTAACCCGCCCATCCTCGGCGCGCCCGTCGAGCCCCTCGAAAACGACAACTACCCGGCCATTGCCAAGGTCCAGCTCGACCTGCTCGCGATGTCGCTCATCTGCGACCTCACCCGCGTCGCGAGCATCCAGTGGACCACGGTGCAGACGGGCAAGGTCTTCTCGTGGCTCGGCCAGGACGAGCCGCACCACACGCTCTCGCATTCGAGCGACGGGGATACCTTGCGCCAGCAGTCGCTCATCGATATTGGCAACTGGCACGCCCAGCAGCTCGCCTATCTCTGCGCGAAGCTCGACAGCGTCCCCGAGGGCGACGGCACGGTCCTCGACAACACCGTCATTCTCTGGTGCACCGACATCGCCCAGGGCAACACCCACGCGCGCCGCGACGTCCCGCTCCTGCTCGTCGGCGGCGCGGGCGGCGCGCTCCAGACCGGGCGGTACCGCAAGTTCGCCGGCGCGTACCACAACGATCTCTTGATTGCTCTCTCCCATGCGATGGGCGTGCCCGTCGCCACGTTCGGAAATCCGGCCTATTGCAAGGGACCGCTTCCGGGGTTGCTCGTCTGAGGATGCTCCGAAATACCAGTTTCGCCCTCCTCGTCCTTCTTGCCCTCGGCTGCAAGCGCCCCGGCGGCGCCGCTGCGACCGACGGCGGCGTGCCCGACGACGCAGCCGTGGCGGCCCCGACCTCTCAGGGCCAGAACGCCATTCCGATCCCGCCCCCGCCCCCGGACAAGCCGCTCCTCGGGATCACCGCGTTCGTCACCACCGTTTACGACGAACCACGCGACACCGCCAAGAAGCTCGGTTACCTGCGCGTCGGCGCCAAGGTCGCCCGCTCCGCCGAGCCCGTGGGGAAGGCCAATTGCCCCGGCGGCTGGTACGAGATTCACCCGAAGGGCTTCGTTTGCGCCGGGGAAGAGGCCACGACCGACCTCGACAATCCCATCCTCAAGGTCGCCGAGAAGCGGCCGGACCTGAAGGCGGCCCTGCCGTATCGATATGCGTTCGTCCGGGCCGTGCTGCCCATGTATCTGCGCGTCCCGACGGCCGACGAGCAATACAAGTCCGAGTTCAAGCTCCAGGACCACCTCGACTGGTACAAGCAGAACGAGGCCACGGTGAACCAGGTCGTCCTCGGCGCCCCCGACGTGCCCATCGACGAGCGCGGCGTTCCCATTCCGGGAAAACAGATCGGCGAGATGGGCCTCGGGAAAAACTCTCAGGAGATCGCCCTCGGCCAGCTCCTCGGCGGCGAAACCGACGCGGATCCCATTCCGTTCTGGCTCGCGGACGGCAAGCGCATCGTCCCCAACATCAGCGATTTCAAGGTCCCCGAGTATGCGGTCTTCGCCGACCGCGCGCGCCGCCATACCGGTTTGTCGCTCATCGGCTCCTTCCCCACCGGCCCCGAGGGCCTGAACCGCCGCTTCGCGATCACCACGGATCTCCGCCTCGCGCCCCATACCAAGATCAAGCCCGATCTCGGCTCGCCCTGGCACGGGATCGAGCTCACCGACGAATTCTCGCTCCCGCTCGCGTTCATTCGCACCCAGGGCGCCAAGACGTACCGGATCTCCAACGGCAAGGCCATCCCCGCGGACGACCTCGTCTGGCGCAGCGTCCACGCGCTCGCCGGCACGATGAAGACCGTCGAGGGCGTGAAGTATTACCGCACCAAGGACAAACGCTGGCTCAGCCAGCTCGACGTCGGGATCGCCGTCCCGCCCGCCACGTTCCCGGAGGACGCCGAGCAGGGCAAGAAATGGATCGAGATCTCCATCACGAACCAGACCTTCGTGATGTGGGAGGGCAAGCGTCCCATTTATGCGACGCTCGTCTCCACGGGCAAAGCCGGGCTCGACGATCCGAAAAAGACCACGGCCACCGTGCGCGGCGTCTTCAAGATCCGCAACAAACACATCACCGCCACGATGGACTCGAACGAGGGATCGAGCGTCGGCGGCGCCAAGATCACCACGGTCGCGGCGTCGAGCCCGAAGGGCGGCGACAAGGCGGCCGCCAAACCCGGAAAACCCGATCCCAAGGCGGCCACGAAAGGCGCCAAACCCGCGGCGAAACCCGCGGCCCCGAAGCCCGCCGCGCCGAAGGCCAAACCCGCCCCCGCGGCGGCCGGGGCCGACGAGAAGGTCCCCAAGAAGGGCGACGGCGAATATGGCGTCACCCGGCGCCGCGGCGAGGGCACGTTTCAGCTCCGCGACGTGCCGTACATCCAGTATTTCGAGAGTGGATACGCCTTGCACGCGGCGTACTGGCACGACGTCTTCGGCACTCCGCGCAGCCATGGCTGCGTCAATCTGTCGCCGGTCGACGCGCACCGCGTGTTCCTCTGGACCGACCCGCCCGTCCCCGAGAGCTGGCATGCGGTGAATGCGGGCGAGGAGTTCGGGGAGGGCACCACGGTGATCGTCCATGAATGAGCCGGCGCAAGGCGCGAATTCGAGCGCGCCTTATCTGTTTTACGGCGACCTCAATTGCCCCTTTTGCCACGCGCAGAACGAGCGGCTCCTCGAGCTCGGCGCCGATCGCAAGGTCGAGTGGCGGGGCGTCCGGCACATGCCGCTCCTGCCCGTCCCCGCGAGGAACACCACCGCCGAGCGTGAGGAGATGCAACGCGAGGTCGTCTCCGTGCGCCAACGTGATCCCCTCGTCAGTATCAGCAACCCGCCGGCCCGGCCGAACACCGAACGAGCGACGCTCCTCGTCGCGGCTGCGAGGCGGCACGATCCGGGGCGCGCCGAGTCCTTGAAGACGCTCCTTTACCGAGCGTTGTGGCTGTACGCCCGCGATATCTCCGAGCAGGCCGTCCTCGACGAGCTCTGCCGCGTCGCCGGTTTGCCGGAGGTCGTCGTGGGGGACCAGGACAAACGGACCGTGGAGAGCTGGCAAAAAGAATGGGAGCAGGGGGCGTTCGACCGGCGTATCCCGGTGATCGTCTCCCCGCGCGGGGCCCGCCTGCTCGGCCTGGGCGAGCGCGGCCGGGTGGAGGTGTTCCTGCGCTCGGGCATTCTGAACGCCGACGGAGCCGGTCACTGCGATTGATTTCGGGCTCGCCTTTGGTTTCGCGTGACATGAGCGTGGCGTTCTGGCATGGGTAGGACGCCCCCCCACGTCCTTCCCGATGCTCGAGACATCCATGTCCACCGCCGAAGCGGCTTCGCACCAGAAGGTGCGCGACCGCGTCATGCTCGTCGTCGTCCTCACCGTGTTCCTCGACCTCGTCGGGTTCGGGATCACGATTCCGCTCATGCCTTTTTACGTCACCAAGATGGTGACGGAGGAGTGGGTCGGGGCCGTCACGGGGCTTCTCATTGGGAGTTATTCGTTCGCGCAGGCGCTCGCGACGCCCGTGCTCGGTCGATGGTCTGACCGATTCGGCCGTCGCTCCGTCATTTTGCTGAGCCTGGTCGGCAACGTGGCGAGCATGGTGATTTTCGCCGTGGCCGTCCAGAAGAACATGCTCTGGTTGCTCTTCACGTCACGCCTCCTGGCCGGCGCGACGGCCGGCAATCTCGGCGCGTGTCAGGCGGCCATCGCGGACGTCACGGAAAAGAGCGAACGCGCGTCGGCCATGGGGAAGCTCGGCGCGGGGATCGGGCTCGGGATGATGGTGGGTCCCTTCATTGGCGGGCAAACGGAGACCATCGCGCCCTGGGCGCCGCCGATCGCCGCTGCGGTGATGGCTTTCATCGACCTCGTGCTGGCGGCCTTGCTCATGCCCGAGACGCGGAAGGTCCGCGCCGCGGATCCGAAACGCGACGCGGCGGCGCCGCCGCACAAGGGACCGGGTTTCCTCGATCTGACAACCGATCGGCGGATCCTCGCCGTGCTCGCGCTCTACTTCCTGACGTTCACGTCGATGACCGTGCTCAACGTCGCCTTCCCGCTCCTCTCGAAGGAGCGCTTCGGCTGGACGGGCAAGCAGGTCGGATACATGTTTTTCCTCTTCGGCGTCTCGGGCGTCGTGATTCAGGGGTTTCTGATGAAGTGGCTCGCGCGCCTCTTCCAGGAGACCTCCATGGTCATCACGGCCGGCTTGCTGATGACGGCGGGCATGCTCCTTTCGGGCTACTCGACGC